>JANFXS010000002.1:0-300000 GCA_024460105.1 Anaerotignum faecicola | reverse complement strand
ATTGTTATCGGGATTGTAGGGATACTTATACTTATGGAAATATGCCGCCGTGTTGTCGGCATACCGATACTTGTAGTTGTTATATGTTTTATAATATATGCGTTTGCGGCAGATTTCTCGCTTAAAAGGATTATTTCGCACTTATTCTACACTACGGAAGGCGTTATAGGCACTCCGCTTGGAGTATGCTCCACGTTTATTGTGTTGTTTATACTTTTCGGTGCGTTTCTTGACAAAACGGGCGTAGGCCGGTTCTTTATTGAAATTGCAAATTCTATTGCAGGCTCGGCCACGGGCGGACCGGCTAAGGTTGCCGTTATTGCAAGCGCCCTCCAGGGCATGATCAGCGGAAGCTCCGTTGCCAATACAGTAGGGAGCGGAAGTTTTACTATCCCTATGATGAAAAAAACAGGATACCCGCCTGAATTTGCGGCGGCTGTTGAGGCGGCGGCGTCAACCGGCGGGCAGATAATGCCGCCTATTATGGGCGCGGCAGCTTTCCTTATGGCCGAAATGACAGGCGTGCCTTATTCTAATATCGTTATTGCGGCTATACTTCCGGCAGCCCTTTACTTTACTGGGATCTTCCTTATGGTACATTTTGAGGCTAAAAAACTTGGCCTCGTTGGGCTTAATAAAGACGACATACCGGGATTTTTTACCCTTATGTTTTCAAGGGGATACCTGCTTTTGCCGCTTGTTGTGCTTGTGTACTGCATGATGAACGGATATACGTCTTCAATGAGCGCCGTATATGCCATAATAACTTCTATAATTGTAAGCATGTTTAGGAAAGATACGAGGATGAGCGTTTCATCATTCTTTGAAGCGTTGGAAAACGGCGCAAGGAATACAATCGGCGTTGCGGTTGCATGTTCCATAGCCGGTATTATCGTTGGAACTGTTACGCTTACCGGACTCGGTATCAAGCTTGCCAGCGGGCTTTTGGCGTTATCGGGCGGCGTAACGATTATTGCGCTTTTCTTTACCATGATAGCATGTATTATACTTGGCATGGGTGTTCCCACAACGGCCAATTATGTCATTATGGCCACAATAACCGCGCCGATTGTCATAAAGCTCGGCATACCGATGCTTGCGGCTCATATGTTTGTTTTTTATTTCGGTATAGTTGCGGATATAACGCCGCCGGTAGCATTAGCGGCCTATGCGGGAAGCGCCATTGCCCACAGCAATCCGTTGAAAACCGGTATAACGGCGACAAGGATAGCTATTACGGCGTTTATAATACCGTATGTATTTGCGTTTAATCCCGATTTGCTTCTTGTAGACGGTTCGTTTACGCAGGCATTGTTTATACTTATAACGGCGTTTATAGGTATGCTTGGAATTTCCACAGGCATGGAAGGATTTATGCTGGGAAGGCTTAAATTATATGAAAGGCTGATTTGTATTGCAGGCGGCATTACCCTTATTATTCCGGGGGCGGTGACCGACGTTATCGGCATAGCGCTTATTGCGGTTATATTTATTAAACAGAAATTACAGTTGAAAAACGTCAGCGCATAAATAAAACGGCGCGCCTTAACGGCGATGTATATTGCAAACGGATTGTTTTATATATCTGCCGCCGTGGGGCGCGCCTTTTATATTGCAGCGCAAATTTTTTAAAGCATTTTGCCTTTATATATGATATAATCGTTAAAAGGGAGGTGCGTCCATGGACTATGAGAATGAAAAAGACGTTGAAAAAGATCTGGAATTTTTAAAAGAAACGTATAAAAAGTATTCATATGACGCGGATATAATGGAAGAAGCTTTTAATTCGACTTTTTTTAAGTATGTTGACAAGATAAAGTTTTTTGCCGGAGGAATGGACGTAATTTCCGTTTTTGACAATAAAGTTAATATGGCTGAAGCAGTCAGGAACAATGTCGCTTTAATTATAAAGAGGCTTGAGATATATATAAACAGCGGATTTGATGAAAACTGCCTTCAGGAGTTCTATCTCAGGGAAGGTTTTAAAGGGGAAACTATTAATATTACTTTTGGCGAGGCCAGAAAGATATTTTATGAAAATCAGGAGCTTAGCGTAAGCGACAGGAATGAAATCGAACAAATGGTTGACCTTGTTGAGGAAGTATACAGCTCTGTTGATACTAAAAAGAATAAATGGCACAGGCTGCGCCCGGTTATTATGTGGGTGAGCGGGAAAGATGTTGAAACGGGGCTTTTGTTTCTTTCACTTATACAAAAAATTAATTAATGAGGTTTAATATGAGAAGCGTTGCAAGTTTTGCACTTGGCTGCAAAGTTAATCAAGTTGAAAGCGAGGCTATTGCCGAAGCATTTGCAGAAAAAGGATATAAAATTGTCGGCATTGACGAAAAGGCGGATATATATGTTATAAATACATGTACGGTTACAAATTTCGGAGATAAAAAAAGCCGTCAGCTTATACGGCGCGTTAAGAGGCAGAATCCCGACTCTATTGTTGTTGTTGCCGGATGCTATGCCCAGACGGCGGCTGAAGAAATTAAAAAGATTGACGGAGTAAATATTGTTATGGGCACGAAAGGGCGCAATTCCGTTGTTGACGAAGTTGAAAAATATTCGTTTGAAAACGGGATTGTCGATACTGTGGGAGATATAATGTATGAAAAGGTTTTTGAACCTATCTCGATACACAAGCTTATGGGAAGGACAAGGGCATATATAAAAATCCAAGACGGATGCAGCCAGTTTTGTTCATACTGCATTATCCCGTATGCAAGGGGACCCGTAAGAAGCAGAAAAGAAGAAGATATTATTAAAGAAGTTGAGATGCTTGCGTCAAACGGCTTTAAGGAAGTTGTGCTTACGGGCATACATGCGGCAAGCTACGGCAAAGAACTGCATACTACAAACCTTTTGGAACTCATTAAAAAAGTCCACGACGTAAACGGCATTGAACGGATAAGGACAAGTTCTATTGAGCCTAACATAATAACGGAAGATTTTATGACGGAATTAAGCTCTTTAAGTAAAGTGTGCCGCCATTTCCATTTGTCTCTTCAAAGCGGCTGCAACAGGACTTTAAAAGCCATGAACAGGAAGTATACGGCCGAAAAATATTATAACGCCGTTGAAATTATCAGGAAATATTGGCCCGACGCCGCTTTAACTACAGATATTATAGTTGGTTTTCCGGGTGAAACGGAAGAAGATTTTGCTGAAAGTTATGCTTTTGCTGAAAAAGTGGGATTTTCAAAAATACATGTTTTCCCATATTCGCCTAAAAAAGGCACTCCCGCCGCCGAAATGGAAGGCCAGATACCGCCTGATATAAAAGAAAAAAGGGCCGAAGCGCTGATAAGATTGAGCAATGAAATGGCCGGCCGGTTTATTTCGGGTTTTGTAGGGAAAAATGTGGAAGTTCTTTTTGAACAAAGGCCGAAAGAAGGATATTTTGAAGGTCATACGTCAAATTACATTAATGTGATTGTTAAAAGTGACGACGATATTAGGAATAAAATTTTAAGCGTTAATATAAAAAGTGCAGAGAATGAAAAGGCTTTTGGCGAGATTTAACGAAAAGTAGGATATTAATTATATAGTATTTTATTAAATAAAGTTGCATAATGTGTTGATTTATATTATCATAGATAGTATATTGATTAGTTCGGTTATTTATTTTTGAGTTAGTATTGCGGAGCGTGATTTGAAATGGACAAAAACCTGAATGAAACTATGCAGTTCGACGGTTTCTCAAAAGAATTGGACAACGAGGCGAAAAGGATAATCTTAACTGTTTACGAAGCTCTTAAGGAAAAAGGCTACAACCCGGTTAACCAGATTGTGGGATACATTCTTTCAGGGGATCCAACGTATATCACCAGCTACAACAACGCCAGGGTTCTTATACGCCGGCTGGAAAGGGATGAGCTTTTGGAAGAGCTTGTTGAAAATTATATTAAGAATAACGGATAAGTTTAAGGTGTGGTATTTTGCGTATTTTAGGTTTGGATTTAGGCAGTAAAACCGTAGGCGTTGCAGTGAGCGATCCTTTCGGCTGGACTGCACAGGGGCTTGAAATTATCAGAAGGAACAGTGAAAACGAATATAAACAAAGCCTTGGACGGCTGGAACAGATTATCGGAGAGTACGAGGTTGAAAAGATTGTGCTGGGCTATCCTCTGAATTTAGACGGCACTGTAAGCGAGCGCTGTTTGAAAACCGATGGGTATAAAGAGAAACTTGAAAGGCGGTTTCCGAAAATACCGGTTATACTGTGGGATGAAAGGTTAAGCACAGTAGCGGCGGCCGGATTTTTAGCGGAGGCGGGCCTTGACAGCGCAAAACGTAAAAATGTAATTGACAAGATGGCGGCTGTGTATATACTGCAAGGCTATCTTGATTCTATAAAAGACGAATGAGGAGATTATAAAGATGGCTAACGACGAATTTGAAGAAGAATTTGAAACTATTATGTTAACAGATGAAAATGGCGACGAAGTTGAGTTTGCGGTTATAGACGCTTTGGAGTTGGACGGGAACAGCTATATACTTGTGCTTGAGGCTGAGTTTATAGACGATGAAGAGGCGTCTGCAATGATACTTAAAAAAACGGAGGAGGAAGGCGACGAGGTTAGCTATGAGCTTATTGAGGACGACGCTGAGTTTGATAAAGTAGCGGAAGCTTTCCAAAACGGCAATGATGATTATGATGTTGAAATCGACGGATAATATCGTTAAGTATTAAAATTTGAAATTAAATATCCAAAAAACGGTTGCTGCATAATAATAATGCATTTTGCAGTTTTATTTTCATGGACAAATTATTAAAGCTTAAATTTCTCTGATTGCCGTATTGCGGAATATTTGGGCGATATGGCGGTGTTGGCAGTTATGTGACAGATGAGTTTAAGTTTTATTAATTGTTTTTTAAAGCATAATTCGTATTTAAAATCAATTCAAAATATTAATTTTGTATCAAAGCTCTGTTTTCCATTAAAAACTATAAATATGTATTCTGTTATAAACGTATGACGTATTATTTGGAAAATCTGGCTTTGCGGATTATGGTTAATAAGGACATAATTTCTTTAGGCTTTGTTCGGCTGCATATGGCAGGAAAAGAAGGAGCGGGCCGGCGGTAAATATAAAACATATATAATGCGTTATTTTACCCATTTATACATGGGTTTTTTATGTTGCATATATTTTAACGTATTTGGGATAATTAATAAAATAAATTTATATGAAAACGGAAAAATATATTAAATAAAGGAGGAATTTTTTTGGCTTCAAAAAAACCTAAATTAAAGGTTATATCCTTGGGCGGCCTGCATGAGATCGGAAAAAATATGACAGTGTTCGAGTACAACCAGGATATTATTGTTGTGGACTGCGGGCTTGCATTTCCGGAGGACGATATGCTCGGAATTGACCTTGTAATCCCCGACATAACTTATTTAAAAAAGAATATCGATAAAGTTAGGGGCATTGTGCTTACCCACGGACATGAAGATCACATAGGCGCCCTTCCGTATGTTTTGAAGGAACTTAATGTTCCTGTTTTCGGAACTCTTTTGACACTTGGGCTGCTTGAAAATAAGCTGAAGGAACACGGCCTTGTGGACTGTACGACACGCCATGTGGTTGTGCCGGGGGAATATATAAAGCTTGGACAGTTTAAAGTGGAGTTTATACACACAAACCACTCCATTGCCGATTCGGTTGCCCTTGCAATTACAACGCCTGTCGGCACGGTTATCCATACGGGAGATTTTAAAATCGATTATACGCCTATCGACGGCGACGTTTTAGATATACACCGCTTTGCCGAGCTTGGTAAGGAAGGCGTACTGCTGCTTATGAGCGACAGCACTAATGCGGAAAGAAAAGGTTTTACAATGAGCGAAAAGTCGGTGGGGAGCGTTTTTGACAAAATATTTGACGATACTCCTAACAACAGGATAATGGTTGCGACGTTTTCATCAAATATTCACAGAATACAGCAAATAATAAATTCCGCACACAGGACAAAACGTAAGGTTGCGATAATCGGCAGGAGCATGCTGAATGCGGTTAAAACAAGCATGGAACTTGAATATTTGAGCATACCGCAAAATACGCTTATAGATATATCGGAAATCAAAAATTATTCCGATGAGGAACTTGTTATAATAACAACCGGCAGCCAAGGGGAAACCATGAGCGCGCTTTCAAGGATTGCATCGTCGGAACACAAGCAGGTAAGCGTTAAACCTAATGACAAAATTATAATAAGCGCTTCCAGCATACCGGGAAATGAGAAAAGTATACTTAAAGTTATAAACGAACTTATTAAAAAGGGCGCGGACGTTGTATACGGCGGAATGGAGGATGTGCATGTATCGGGGCATGCAAGGGAAGAGGAACTCAAACTTATGCTTGCTCTTACAAAACCGAAGTATTTTATGCCTGTACATGGAGAATATATACAGCTTTCTGCCCACAGGAAACTCGGACTGAGTATGGGAATTCCAAAAGAAAATATATTCCTTATGAACATAGGCGACGTTTTGGAACTTTCCAAAAAAGACGCTAAAATTAACGGAGCCGTACAGAGCGGCCAAGTCCTTGTGGACGGGTTAGGCGTCGGGGACGTAGGAAATATAGTTCTGCGCGACAGGAGGCATTTAAGCGAAGACGGGCTTATGGTTGTGGTTGTAAGCATGGAAAAAGAAAGCGGGGCTATACTTGCGGGGCCTGATATTATTTCCCGCGGTTTTGTATATGTAAGAGAAAGCGAGGATTTAATGGAAGGCGCAAGAAAGGCCGTTTCCGAAGCCCTTTTTGACTGTGAATACACAGGAGGGGCAGGTTGGAGCTATATTAAAAACCTCATAAGAGATACTTTAAGGGAATATGTTTGGCAGACCACAAAGAGAAGCCCTATGATACTTCCTATAATTATGGAAGTTTGAGAACTTGCCGTAGGGCTGATATAGTTGTATTGGGCAGTTAGTTTCAGTTTATAAGATGGCGGGCGTTAGCGGAGCAATAGCCGTTTAAAATCCATTGACACAGGATTCTCGGCGCAAAAGAGCATTTGCCATGCTCTTTCGCCGTCGGCATCCGTTAAACCTATCCGCCCTAATAGGGGGAAAATTTTTGCAGTTCAATGTTCATATGCGCGGCACAGCGGATCCAGCGTCAAGCGTATGCAGCATGGAAATGCTGAAAATTTTTTCTGTTGGGTGCGTATGCCATTGTAAACTGAAGCCATATAACAGAAAAATATTGAGATTACTTAAATACAGATGCAGTTTCTGCATTTAATACGGAACTCCCGTTTTATGAACGCATTTTAGGCGTCAAAGCGGGAGATTTTTATTTTTATATGAGGTATGACTGTACTGAGAGAAAATAAAGCCCTGAAATGGTGTTGTGCGATTATAAAAAAATGTTTTTATGTATTCGCAACATATCCGAAGCGCATGGGAATATACTGCATGAAGCGTCATGGCTGATAAAATGTGTTTTTTGAACGGTTTCCGGTCTTATGACATACGCCTTTGATTTGGAGTTATAAACCAAGCTGTTTTTAGCTATGTATTATAATGCAGCGATTTTATATTTATTAATCCTTTATTAATCGTGTGAACATAGACAAACCCTCTTTTTTTGTGTATACTTAAAAAAGAAAGGCGGATTTAAAGTGGAATCTATTGCGTATATTAAATGTAAACTGAATAATATAAATATAACCGAAATACCGGAGGCGGTTAAAGAATATAAAAGCGACGAACGAAAAGGAGTTGCCGCCGCCGTTGAATCGGCATTAAAAAGATATAATAAATATATTGCCGAACAAAAACGCCTTGATGAAATGTCCGTTTATGAAAACGAATGTTATAATAACGGCTGTATATATGTGGCCGGGATAGACGAAGTCGGACGCGGGCCTCTTGCCGGGCCGGTGGTCACATGCGCCGTTATACTTAAAAAAGGCGCTAGGATTGAAGGCGTAAACGATTCTAAAAAGCTGTCAAAGGCAAAGCGTGAGGAATTATATGAAGTAATAGTAAAAGAAGCCCTGGATTATTCCATAGGGGTTGTATCGCCGGCGGAGATAGACGAAATAAACATACTTCAGGCGACGTATAAGGCGATGAAAATATCCGTTGACGGACTAAAAATAAAACCTGATTTTTTGCTTGCGGACGCCGTTACAATACCGGAAATTTCCGTAAAGCAGAAAGGCATTATAAAAGGGGACGCGAAAAGTATTTCGATTGCCGCCTCAAGTATTGTTGCAAAAGTCACAAGGGATAGGATGATGGAGGAATACAGCGTTTTGTACCCTGAGTATGATTTTGAAAATAATGTCGGATACGGTTCTGCAAGGCATTTGGAAGCTATTAAAAAATACGGTATAACGCCGATACACAGAAGAACTTTTTTGAAAAACTTTTTATAAGGAGCGCTTATGTTTGCCAAGAAAGAGAATAAAATAAAAGGGGATTTCGGTGAACGGCTTGCCGTTAAATATCTTAAAGGCAAAGGATATAAAATAATTGAAACTAATTTCAGGCTTAGAAGCGGCGAAATTGATATAATAGCCAAAGACGGGGACTATATTGTATTTGCGGAAGTTAAATTCAGGGAAAACAACGACTACGGCGAGCCTTGCGAAGCTGTGGGATACAGGAAACAGCGCAAAATAATTAATACGGCAAAGGCATATATCCAAAAAAATGAAATTTATGATTTTGGATTTAGATTTGACGTTATAGAAATACTTAATGCAGATAAATCGGTAAGGCATATTATAAATGCATTTGAGGTGTTTTAAATTTGAAACTTTACGAAAAAGACGGGGTAAAATATTTTAAATTTGATAATATTGAAAAACTGGGATTTGTAAACCATTGTTTTTCAACAAGAATCGGAGGAGTCAGCGAAGGTTGTTTTGAAAGCCTTAACCTTGGATATTCAAGGGGCGACAGAAAAGAGGCTGTAACTGAAAATTTCCGACGCATATGCACGGCAAACGGCATGGATTATAAAAAGCTTGTTTTCGGAAGTCAGGTTCACGGCAATAATATCAAAAGAGCCGGTATTGACGACTGCGGATGCGGCGTTGTGTTCCAAAGCGGGATTTCGGGGTTCGACGGGTTTGTAACAAACGAACCGTCCGTAGTGCTTGTTACGTTCCATGCGGACTGCGTACCGATTTTTTTTGCGGATCCCGTTAATAAAGCAATAGGGCTTTCACATTCCGGCTGGAAAGGCACAGTTTTGGATATGGCGGGGATGTCCGTGAGAAAAATGCAGGAAGAATTTGGTTCAAAGCCGGAGGATTTAATTTGCGCCATAGGGCCGAGCATAGGAAAATGCTGTTTTGAAGTTGATTTGCCTGTGGCGGACGAATTTAAAAATACTTTGACGTTTTCTTCGGAATATATTGAAAGGAAAGAAAACGGAAAATATATGGTTGACCTTTGGGGCATCAATAAAAGGCTTTTGACAAAGGCCGGAGTTAAGGAAGAAAACATCGAGGTTACAAACGAATGTACTAAATGCAGCGGCGGGCTTTTTTATTCGCACAGGAAGATGGGAGACAAGCGCGGCAGCCTTGCGGCCCTGATGTCTATTAGGGAGTTTTGAAAGTGAAGAAAAAAGAAAACGTAATTATAAAAGTTGAAAAAGGCAGTATTGCAGAAGAACTTGGCATAGAGCCGGGCGATATATTGGTTGCGGTTAACGGGCAGGAAATACTTGACGTTTTTGATTACAGGTATCTTATAAACGACGAATATATAGAGATGACTGTTAAAACGCGCCAGGGTGAAGAATGTATTGCCGAAATTGAAAAAGACTATGACGAAGATATCGGCATTATTTTTGAAAGCGGCCTTATGGATGACGCGAGAAGCTGCCGAAATAAATGCATATTCTGTTTTATAGACCAACTCCCTAAGGGAATGAGAGAAACTCTGTATTTTAAGGACGACGACACAAGGCTCTCATTTTTGCAGGGGAATTACTGTACCCTTACAAATATGAGTGAAAGCGATATTGACAGGATAGTTTATTATCACCTGTCGCCTATAAATATATCGGTTCATACAACCGATATGGAACTTAGAAAGAAAATGCTTAACAACAAAAACGCCGGACTTGTTCTTGAAAGAATGAAAAAACTTGCCGCCGCCGGTATCGAGATGAATTTGCAGATAGTCTTGTGCAAAGGTATAAACGACGGAGAAAAGCTTGACAGTTCCATTAAGGATTTGGCGGGTTTCTATCCTCGTGCAAAAAGCCTTTCGGTTGTGCCTATAGGACTAACAAGGTACAGGGACGGGCTTTATCCTATGGAACCGTTTGAAAAGGATGATTGCGCCGAGGTTATTAATTCCGTGAAAAAATGGCAGAGCAGCCTGAAAAAAGAAATAGGGAGCAATTTTGTGTATGCGTCTGATGAATTTTATTTAACGGCGGGGATTGATTTTCCGGAATATGGAGAATATGAGGACTTTCCGCAAATCGAAAACGGCGTAGGCATGATTGCGTCAATGAAAAAGGAGTTTATGGATTATTTTGGAACTCTCAAAAGCAATCCGGAAATAAACAGAACTGTTTCCGTAGCTACAGGAACAGCCGCATTTGAGTTTATAAAAAGCCTTTCAAAAATGATGACAGACAAGTTTGAAAATTTGAGAATAAATGTTTTTGCAGTACAAAATGATTTTTTCGGCGGCAGGATTTCCGTTTCGGGCCTTTTATGCGGCTGCGATATAATAGGGCAGTTAAAAGGGAAAGAACTCGGGGAATTTTTGTGCCTTCCCCAAAATGTGCTGAGAAGCGGCGAAGAAGTATTGCTTGACGATATTACTTTGCGCGATATTGAAAGGGAGCTTGGCGTAAAAGTCAGGATTACAGGCGAAAGCGGCGAAGATTTTATTAAAACCATATTGGATTAACGGAGGATAAAAATATGAGCAAACCCATAGTTGCAGTTGTCGGGCGTCCGAACGTGGGAAAGAGCACATTGTTCAATAAGCTTGCAGGAGAAAGGATTTCTATAGTACAGGACAGGCCGGGCGTTACGCGCGACAGGATATATGCCGATGTGGAATGGCTTGACAGGAAGTTTACGCTTATAGACACCGGCGGTATGGAGCCGGGAGCAGAAGATATAATATTGAAGCAGATTTTGCAGCAGGCTGAAATAGCTATTGAAACAGCCGACGTAATATTGTTTGTATGCGATATAAAACAGGGCGTTGCAGACGACGATATACAAGTGGCAAATATGCTGCGCCGAACAAAAAAGCCGGTAGTGCTTGCCGTTAACAAAGTTGACGATATGAGGCGCGAAAATATGGATGTATACGAATTTTACAGTCTCGCAATAGGCGAGCCGATACCTATTTCAGCAGGCCAGATGCTGGGGCTTGGGGATCTCCTTGACGCCGTTATAAGCGAGTTTCCGCCTGAAGAGGCTGAGGAAGAGGAAGAGGAGGCAATAAAGGTTGCCATAATAGGCAAACCGAACGTAGGCAAATCGTCGCTTATTAATAATATATTGGGAGAAGAAAGGCTTATCGTAAGCAATATACCGGGCACGACAAGGGACGCTATAGATTCGCCCGTGGAGAAAGACGGGCAGAAATTTATATTTATAGACACAGCCGGAATGAGGCGGAAAAGCAAAATAAAGGAAGATATTGAGCGTTTCAGCATTATACGCGCCGTAGCCGCCGTTGAAAGATGCGACGTTGCCATACTTGTAATAGACGCAAACGAGGGAATTACGGATCAAGATACGAAAATTGCCGGGATAGCCCATGAAAGGGGAAAAGCGGCAATTATTGCCGTAAATAAATGGGATTCCATTGAAAAAGACGATAAAACAATGAATAAATTCCTTAAAGACATAGGCAATGAGCTTGCATATATGCCGTACGCCCCAAGGGTATTTATATCCGCAAAAACAGGGCAGAGGGTTAATAAAATGCTCGAAACGATTAAGACGGTGCATGAGAACCATGCTTTAAGGATAAGCACGGGGCTTTTAAACGATGTGCTTATTGAAGCTATGGCAATGCAGCAGCCTCCGAGCGATAAAGGGAAACAGCTTAGAATTTATTATGTAACTCAGGTAAGCGTTAAGCCGCCTACGTTTGTACTTTTTGTAAACGACAGACAACTGCTCCATTTCAGTTACAGGAGATATATTGAAAATCAGTTCAGGGAAGCCTTTGGGTTTGTTGGAACTCCTATACATTTTATTGTTAGGGAAAGGAACGAGAAAAATTAAATGTTTAGAGTAATCTGCGTTTTAATCGGCTATTTTGTAGGATGTATACAGTCCGCTTACGTTGTGGGAAAGTTTAACCATGTTGACATAAGACAGTACGGCAGCGGGAATCTCGGCACCACAAACGCTCTCAGGGTATTGGGCAAAAAAGCCGGGGCAATTACTTTCATATGTGATATTTTAAAATCGGTAATTTCTTTTGCGGTGTGTTACAAATTATTCGGCGGGAATATTATGGCGGGCGTTTATGCAAGCTTTGGCGCCGTGCTCGGCCATGATTTCCCGTTTTACCTCAAATTTAAAGGAGGAAAGGGGATAGCGGCGACTATAGGTATGACGCTTTCCCTTATTGTAACTTTTAACCCGCTTATTGCCGTTATTACATATACGGCCGGTATTATAGGCATAGCGGCTACAAACACCATATCGGCCGGATCAATAGTTTTTTCTGTTGCCATACCTGTTGCCTGCTTTATATTGAAAGCTCCGTATGAGTTAACGGCTGTTACGGCTTTTATGTGCGTTCTTGCGATTTATAAACACAGGTCAAACATTGAAAGGCTCAGAGCCGGCACTGAAAACAAGTTTATCAAAAAAAAGGATTAGGAGGTTTTTACATGAAAAATGTGGCGGTAATCGGTTCCGGCAGCTGGGGAACCGCTTTGGCTGTTATGCTTGATAAATATGGACATAAAGTTACTATTTGGTCGTGGAGAGAAGAAGAAGCGCAGGCCATCAGGAAAGACAGGGAACATAAAGAATTTCTTCCGGGCATTGAAATAAGGGACAGCATAGGTATTGAAACAGATCCGGAGAAAGCGGTTTCAAACGCCGACATAGTTATAACGGCTGTGCCGTCAAAATTTGTAAGGATTAATATGGAAAAATTCTCGCCGTTTCTTAAGGAAAACCAGATACTTGTTAATGTAGCCAAAGGCCTTGAAGACAACAGCCTTATGAGACTTTCGGAAGTGATTAAAGAATGTGTGCCGCAGTGCAAAGTATGTACGCTTGTGGGACCCAGCCATGCGGAAGAAGTCGGTCGTGATATACCTACTGCCTGTGCGATTTCATGCTGTGATATGGAAGTTGCAAAGATGGTGCAGAACGAATTTATGAACCCTAATTTCCGTTTGTACACAAACAGCGACATGATTGGAATGGAACTGGGAGCGGCCCTTAAAAATGTTATAGCCCTTGCGGCAGGAATGAGCGACGGTTTGGGCTTCGGCGACAATACAAAAGCCGCTCTGATGACCAGGGGCATGGTTGAAATCAGCCGTTTGGGGATAGCTATGGGCGGAAAAGCCGAAACATTTATGGGCCTTTCAGGTATTGGAGACTTGATAGTTACATGCACAAGTATGCATTCAAGGAACAGGCGTGCCGGAATTATGCTCGGTGAAGGGAAGAGCCTTGAGGAAACGCTTAAAGCGGTTCATATGGTTGTGGAGGGCGTTAATACGGCAAAAGCGGCATATGACCTTTCAGTCAAGTATAATGTTGACATGCCTATTACGAAGGAAATCAACGAAGTGCTGTTTTGCGGAAAAGACGCTCGTAAGGCTGTAATGGAACTGATGTCGCGCGTAGGAAAAAATGAAAGCATCGGTTTTTGAAAAATAAATTTTTAAGCGCGGGGAAAATGCGCCCGCGCTTTTTATTTATGTAGTTATCTTTCGGCGGCCCGCTGTAAAAAGTAAAACTTTTATAGTTTATAATGGATTTAATGCTGTTTTTTCAAAATGGGAAATTATTAAAAGAATATTAAAGAATATTTAATTGACTGATTGTTCGGACGGGCATATAATTAAAATCAAATTGACTTTTTTAAGGAGAAACGTATGAAAAAATTTCTATATGCGCTAATTGTGGCAATAGGCACAGCGGCCTTATTGCCTTTTAATATATTTGCAGGCAGCCGTGAAATCAAAATACTGATCGACGGGGCGGAATTGAATATTCCAGCCGAATACGGTCATCCGTATTACGATGAATACGAACGCGTACAGATACCGATGCGATATATAGCGGAGGTATGCGGATATGAAGTCGAGTGGGATGCGGAAAGCCAAACTGCTGATATAATTACCGATAAAGGCATTATAAGCGTTGAAACCGGTTCCAAAGAAATGAAAACTCCAAGCGGTACGGTTTATATGGATACGGCGGCGTGTGTAAACAGCGACGGCAGGATATATATTCCACTGCGATATGTTATGGAAGCTGCAGGGCTTGAAGTTACATGGAAGGCTGAACGTGACTGCGACATAATTTCGATTTCAGGCAGTTCTGCTCTGCCTTTTGATAAGCCTATGACTCCGAAAGAGGTTTCAAAAAAAGCTTCGCCGTCAGTATTTTATATTGAAGTTAAGCAAGGCGGCAATGTAACAGGATCGGGAAGCGGATTTTTTATAAGCCCGGACGGTACGGCCGTTACAAATTATCATGTTATCGAAAATACTACGGATGCGGTTATAACAACAACAGACGGAGAACAATATCCTGTGGAAAGCGTGCTGTTTTACGATATATCTAATGATATTGCGGTTCTTAAAATTTCGGATAAAGCCGTAAGCGGAACAGTGAGGAAAGAGTTCCCGTATTTGGAAACGGCAGATTCCGACAAGGTTGAAAACGGAGATAAAATTTATGCTATCGGTAGCCCCAAAGGCCTTCAAAATTCCATAACTGACGGCATAATCAGCAATAACCAAAGGGTAAGCGACAACGGACATTTATATCTTCAGATTTCCGCTCCGATATCTTCCGGAAGCAGCGGAGGGGCGCTCCTTAATGAACATGCCCAAGTTATCGGCATAACGACGGCAAGCGTTAAAGACGGCCAAAACCTTAATTTAGCCGTCCCAATTAATTTAGTTACAAACGGGCTTAAAAATGTGAATGAAATACCGTACAGGGAAGTATATGAGACCGAATTCAGAAGATTTATAGAAGGTTATACGGCTGAATTGGGAGAGAGGCTGTGGGAAGAGGACACAAGCGGCTCTTTGGCCGTAAATTATATTGACAGCGGAGATACGTTCATCGGCTCCTTTGAAAGGTACGACGAGATAGATTTTTATGAGTTTTTTACGCCTATACCTGTGTACGCGACTGTTTCGGGCGGGGCGTTGTTTGATGCAACGGGAAACAAAAGTGAGGACGATAAAATTAAGGCGTCATTTATATTTACTATTAATAAGGAAGTGAACGAGCCGTATTTGACAGGCGAGATGGTTTCCGATGACAATGGCAATATGGTTAGGATTGCGTCGAAAAAATATCTTGAGCCCGGCAAATATTACATAGCCGTTTTACAGTCAGTTAACGACAAAAATGCATGGAAAGATAAAAATTATTTCTTGTATATGACTCTTGAGGCGGCCGAATAACTGAAAAACTGCGAAAATACTTATTTTGTATTTTTGCAGTTTTTTTTATTTGGGTTTTAATAGAAACTTCCCGGACGTATTTTTTGCGCCATATAAGGAATAATAAGGCTTAAAGAGGTGAATGAATTAAATGGATGTGTATATAAAACCTGTTAAAAAATTTCAGGCTAAGGGGAAAAAAATAATTTACTTAAAAGATATTGCGGAAGTTTACTGCGAAAATATCAAAAACGACTCCTTAAAAAACGCTATAGTTTTAAGGATAGAGCAAGGATGCAAAAGGGCTAATTATATTATTTCAGTTATGGACATGGTAAAAGCCGTTACTAACTTAGAGCCGAACGCAACGGTTGTTAATATGGGAGAAACTGATGTTGTAATTGAATTTGCGGAAAAGCCGGCAAAAGAAAATAAACTGCTTACAATAATTAAAATAGCGGCTGTTGTTGTAATATTATTTTTTGGCGGCGCAACCGCAATAATGAGTTTCCATGCCGACGGCGAAATACCGAAGGTTATGAGCAGTTATTATGAAATGTTTTACGGCGTTGAAAATGAAACGCCTTATGTACTGGAAATACCTTATTCAATAGGGCTTGCAATCGGTATCATAGTATTTTTTAATCATTTCAGCGTTATTAAGATGACGGAAGATCCAACGCCGATTGAAGTGCAGATGACAACATATGAAAAAGAAGTTATAGAAAACCAGATCGAAACATTAAACAAACAAAAGGAGAATAAAAACTGACATGTTTAATAACATAGTTCTTGCCGTGATCGGATTATCCTCCGGAACAGTTGTGGCAGGAGGCATATTTGCGTTTATTGCTATAATAGGCGTTGTGCCAAGGCTTGCACAAAAAACAAAAACAGAAAAATATATTATGATATATGAAGATGCTATTACGTTAGGCGGTATTTTTGGGTGTACGACAATGTTTTTAAAATATTATATACCTATAGGAAATGCCGCGGCCGTGATTGCGGCCGCGGCTATAGGCGTATTTGTCGGCTCTCTTGCTGTTTCGCTTGCCGAAGTTATAAATGTTGTGCCGATTTTTATGAGACGCGCAAGGCTTAAGCAAGGCCTGTCGTTTTTTTTGCTTGCGCTCGCAGCCGGAAAACTTATTGGTTCCCTTGTATATTTTTTTGTGCCTGCATTTAATTAAATAAATATTTTGCAAGCCTATACTTTCAGTTTATAAGTGCAGACACGTTCCGCTTGGTAAATTTTTTAATTTCCTGGGCTGCAAATACTTGGTTAGGCTCTTGAATTTTCTTTGGGAAACTCTGTGCGCCGCGATTTTAACATGATTTGGATATTTGCCTATGGGCAAGCCTTTATATTTGCGCCTTGAATAACAAAAAAATTATCCATGTGTAGTCGTATAGTTGAAAACGGCATTAGTATTTTAAGAGTAAGTAAAAATTACGTAAGCGCAGCCAAAACTATGTCAAATGCTTTTGACGCCGATATTATGCCGCTAATGCCGTTTTAAACCGCATATCCCATTGCAAATTGAAGGCGCTTATTTATAGTAGGTTTTTGCGCCGTGATTTGGGAAAAGAAATAATATTTATTGCCTCCGGGCAGCTATGTCTACACTGTTGACGACAAAAAATCCGTTTGCAATCGCATATATGCCGGATAGTGAAGATGAAAGAAATGGCAGGATTATATAATTAAAAAGATATTTTACTATTTTTACCCAAAGTTCCTGTTTGAAATATTTATTGCGCAAGAAAGTTGTGTTCAGAGAAGTTTTGACGCGTTCTTCTTTAAACATTTGAATATGCGGGTTTTAATTGACTAAAGAGTTATTGTTATTTTTGATAATTTCTTGACTGATTTTTATAAGTATAATGGTTTTTGTTCCGTTTGCCGGTTCCAATAGGATATAAATATATAATCGTGTTTTCCGAAATCTTTTAATATTGGGATTACTGTATTTTTCGGAATAACTTATTGACATTATATCTGTTTTGGCATTTTATTTTCTGTATTTTTCTAATGCGGGTATAAAACAAAAAGTTCGTAATGTGAAATATCAAATGATTTTGCCCGAAGTTCCTATAATATGCCTTTTAGCCTCAAAATAGAGTAGAGCGTTTTTAATCCTTATTTGAGAGTGCAGCCAGTTTTTTCCATATGCTTTTAAAATAATCGGTATATGAACCGGTTGAGAGTAAATTTGTTTTTAACGAACTTGCCGAAATAATATGAGAATATTTAAAATGAAAGCAAAAGCGTTTTCCTTGCCCATACGTCCGGTTAGTGATATGATAATACTGCAAAATAAGAGTATTAATAATAAAGGAGAGAATTAAATGTGGAAGGACAGTTACAGCTTAGGGGTTGAACGTATTGACAAGCAGCATATGGAGCTTTTCCGTGTGACGAATGATTTAATACATGCTGTTGATGAAAACGCCGGAGCCGAGGACTATAAAAATATTATCAAATTTTTGAAGGATTACGTTGTATACCACTTTAAAGACGAGGAGGAATATCAGGCCTCTGTTGGGTATGAAGGGATAGAAGAGCATAAGGCTGAGCATCGTGAGTTTACAAAAAAAATTGCCGTATATGAAAAAGAACTTGAAAAGACAGGTTTTAATATACATACAATGAAAGAACTTGCAGGGCATTTAACGGCATGGCTCATATATCATGTTGCGGACGCCGATCAAAAAATTGTTTCCGGAGATAAAGGGGGAAATGCTGAAAAGCATTTTGACATGTGCGTTGAACTTTTTTCAGACAGCGCCATGGACGTAATGGAGAAAATGGCCGGTTTCAGCCGCGAAAAAATTATACATAAAACAGTTGTTAACCACAGAATTAAAGGCGATATATTTATAGGAATAGAGATTATCGGGGATTTAAAGGGAAGAGCAGTATTTGCATTTTCAAAAGAGCTGTCGTTAAATCTTATAAGGATTTTAACTTCAATGGAATTGGAAGAAGCAGACGAAATGGTGCGGTCGGCGCTGTGTGAAATTACGAATATATCATGTGGAAAAGCGTCGATAGAGCTTGCAGAAAAGGGAGTGAATTGCGATATAAAAACTCCGGTTATATTGGACAATTCATTAAGCGAAACGGAAATAAACGGGATGTTTATAGATACAGGCTCCGGCGGGCTTGAGGTTATGGTATTTGTTGATGAAATGGCATAAATATTGTAAGGATGGGCGATATGGTTTTATGTTTATTGATTTTATAAAGCTTAATTGCACTGCAATAACTTAGTGTTTAAAGCACATGCTTGGCTTCGGTTTACAAGTGAATAAGTGCTCCATGGGAAAAAAATTTCCATACTTCCGTGCTGCATATACTTGACGTAGGAGACGCGGCGCATTGATCTATAAGGATTCTTTCTTCGTAAGGCCGGAAATTTTTAACGGGAGTTGGAGGCATAAGAGCAAAGCAAAAGCGCGCAGTTGCAGTAGATCCTACGGCAAACGGCTTTAATACGGCTATTTCGCCGCTAACGCCCGTTAAAACTGCGTGTATGCTTTTTTAAACTGATGCTATTTCGGGTTTAAAACAATATTTTTTAACGCCGGTTTAAAATTGATCTATGAATTTTGTTTTATAAATAAAATCAAACGGGCCGGGCGCATATTTAAATAAAATGAATAATACGTCGGGCAATGCTCCTTAACATACAAAAAACCGGGCAGTTTATAATCTGCCCGGAATAACGGAGTCAATATGTAATTTTATGAGATGATAGTATTATAATCCTTGTTTATCAAGTTTTAATACGGCATTTAACATAACCGACGCTCCGTCTGTACATTGTTCAACAGACGTATGTTCAGGCTCACAGTGTGACAGGCCTTTATCAGAAGGAACGAAAATCATAGTTGTAGGAAGCATGTAAGAAACATACTGCGCATCATGGCCGGCGCCTGAGTTAATATCCATATGCGATATATTAAGTTCTTCGGTTGCTTCTCTAACGTATTCAACAAGTTTCTTATTCCAGTAAACTGTGTCGCGGTTCCAGCCGAGTACAACTTCGCAGTCGCAGCCCTGCCATTTTTTCTCAGGCAGTTTTAAGAGTATTTCGCGGACCTGATCGAGAACTTCGGGCTGTGTATGGCGAACATCGATTGAAAAATCAAAATAATCCGGAATAACTGTGTTTACACATGGGTGTATAACGACTTCTCCCGTTGTATAAACAAGATCCTCGTGGCCGAGTTTATCAATTTCTTCATGAAGATAGCAAAGCGCTTCGGCAGCCGCATGGAATGCATCATGACGTTTTTTCATTGGGAATGTGCCCGCATGTGCGGCAAATCCGTAAAATTTAACCCTGTAAATCATCTGTCCTAAAACGCATGTAACAACGCCTACATTTTTTCCGGCGTCTTCAAGTATAGGGCCCTGCTCTATATGAAGTTCAAACATTGCTTCGTACTGTTCAGGATTTAATCTGTTTTTAGCGTCGCCTTTAAATTTAAATGTTGAGAGTTTCTTGCCAAAAGTCATTTCCGGATCCAGGATTGATTTGGAAGCCATCATTTTGTTGTACTCAAAATTATCCCTGAATCTTTCAGGCATATAATCATGACATACAATTCCTGAGCACATCATACACGGAGGAAACTCGGAGCCTTCTTCATTTGTCCAGATCATTGCCGTTAAAGGATGTTTATGCTCAATGCCTTCGGCTACAACAGTCTCGAGAACTTCCATTGCGCCCATAACGCCGAGTATACCGTCATAGTTTCCGCCGTTTTTAACCGAGTCGCAGTGTGAACCCATAACAATCCTTTTAGCGTTTGGATCTGTGCCGGGGATTGTTGCGTACATATTTGCAAGATCGTCAGTTTCAATTGTTGCGCCGATTGCTTCCATGCGTTTAACAAACTCTTCCCTTGCCATTAAAGCTTCGGGTGAAAGTGAATACCGTGTTATACCGCCGTGGCCTGCATCACCGAATTTAGAAAATGTTTTGATTTTGTCTTCCATTCTTGCCGCATTACATTTGTACATATACATTCCCGCCTTTCATATCGTCTTATACTGATTGGTTATACAAAATTTACATATATATTTTGAACACTGCTGTTATGTATGTTATATATAGCAATAGTTGTGCCAAATAAATTTTTTAAGAACAAAAAATAAACAAATATATTGATAAATAGTCGCCTATATGTGCAGTTTTGCATAAAAAAACTAAATGCGGCCTGATATATAGGGTTCAAAGTTAATGTAAAATTGCATAAATATGCAAAAAAACATTAAAATAAAAAATAAATATTTTTCCGATTATAAAAATCGTTAGATTTAAACCAATCGTTAGTATACAAAGTTTATGCGAAATTACATTACAGTATTTCGCAACAGGACTGTTTTTACATGTAAATGTAAGAGAAAAGAATTGTTATGCATATTTGCATGGAATGATTTAATGCATGATATAAAAGATTATTAAAAACTGTAATGAATTTTGTATTTACACTGACTATATAATAAACATAAAAACTGGTTGTTAAAGTATTTGTGTATGTGTTTGGGCATTCGTTTTTAAAGAATCGGTATTTAATGAAGAAGAAGTATGTGTAAAACTGGCATGGCTATTAATTTTCCTAAATTGGTATAGAGATTGACTATATTTAAATGAGGCTGTAAAAATAGCCGTATATTAGGGTATGCTGTATGGTACGCTTATCCTAATGTTTGGACGGAGAATACTATATATTTTAAACCGGGAGAGAGATCGATGCTTGAGCCGAATATGACATTCTATATGATGCCGGGACTTTGGCTTGACGGCTATGAGGTTGCCATAACGGAATGTATACGCATAACAGAAAGTGGAGCAGAAACAATTACGAAGTTTCCGAGAAGGCTTTTTATTAAGTGATTTTTTAATGAAATTTTATCGAACAGCGGGATATATTTTTATATCCGGCGCTTTATTTTTTGATATTTCTAATTTTGGCTGTGGTTTAATAAAATTAACTGAATTTATGATGTAATATTTATTTATATTGATGAAAAATCAAATTTATATTGACAATATAAATCGTACTGCGGTATCGTTGTTAATATAAACGGATGACAAAATACTATTAGATTTTTATGATGCGGGCAGAAGCGTCGTTAAGATGTTTCTATTTTATGGTATAATGCTATTAAATTATAATAAACTTTAAATGAAAAATAAGCGGCGGAGGATGGCAATTTGCTTGTATATTTTCAAAATAACCCGGATTTTTCAGGCAGTGAAAAGAAAAAAGTTATAAATATGCCGTTTTATTACGGAAATTTTGAGTTCAAACTGCTTGACTGCTATGAATTTCCTAAGGGCGTTGTGCTTGATATTATATGCCTTCTGGATTATGATATTTTAAAAGATTATCATTTAAAATATAATGTGCGCGAAGAAGAACTTACAAGCAGTGAAATCAACGAGGCGATGATGAATAAAGCAACTCCTGATTTTACGGCTGTGGAACTTTATGCAGACGAAAACCTGGTTTCAAAAGAGATAACGAACGAAGGCGGCGTATATATAGCGGGATATTCAAAATATACGGAAAACAGCATACCTGTAAAACTTGTTGAAGAATATGACTTTCTTAAAGGCGATAATAAAGCTTTCTATTTTGCGAGACTGCATGCGGCATATTGCGGTACACGCAGATTTAGTTTGGATACAGCCAATACGGTATGTTTCAAGGTTATAGAAAATACTCCTTTCTATTGGATCAATTATAGGTTTTCCGTTAGTTTAAGCCATACTGAAAAAAATACATTTACCATAACGCATCCTGAAAACAAGGGAAAATATAACGTTAAGCTTGAAGAGGCGGTTAAATACCTGTTTGATATAATCCTCCTTGCGTTTTCAACAGATCCGCCTTTGCCCGAACGGCAGCGCCTTGTAATTGAAAATACCGAAACAATTAACATGTATAATTTTGCCATTGAAAATTTTAGTCCAAATTTCTCATATATTGCCGTAAAAAATTCAGATACGGCAAATTTAAATTTAAAAGGAATAGAGTGTACGGGCAAAAAATATAAGCTGGTTAAAGTTGTTTAATATTGCTTAAGAGGATATTGGCGATGAAGAATTTATAATGCTGCGTTTAACGGCTGTAATGGCGGAACCCTTGGAGGTTTGCTTACGGCAGGCGAAAAATACGATTTGGATGAAGCCATTGAAATTGTCCGTGAATTTTTAAATTAACAAATTGTTTAAGCTAAAAAACATTGTATCCAAATTAGGATGTAAAAACTCCGGCGTTAAAAAATGCCGGGGTTTTTCTTTAATAACGGACATTTTATTGCCCTTCTTCTTTTTATAATGCGGCTATGGTATAATTGAAATATAAATTTAGGGAAAAAACTTGCTTTTTGGAGGGGTTCGGATGAAAAAAGAGATCGCTGTATTTACAATATCTGAGCAAGTGGGCAGTTTTTATAAAGAGCAGCTTTACGATCTGTTTGGAGAGCGTATTTGCGTATCGACATTCAGCGTTGAAAAAGGAGGATCATACAATAATATAGCCGCCGATTTGTATCTTGTAGCCACAACTTCTTCCGATACGTTCGATTACGTAATGTCTTTTATTCCCGAGGGGGCTAAAGTGGTAGTGTCAAATATTACTTTCAGGAAAGAAAGCCTGATGGAACTGGCTGTTTTTCCTAAAGGGACAAAAGCTCTGCTGGTAAATTTGAGCGTAAATATGGCGATTGAAACTATATCGGATCTTAACAGATTTGGTATTACAAATATTGAATTTTATCCGTGTTATCCCGGAATGAAGAAATTCCCGGATACCGGCCTTGCAATCACGCCCGGGGAAAGGAGATATGTGCCGAAAGGGATTAATCGGATAATCGATATCGGACATAGAGTATTTACTGCAAACACAGTGTTGGAAATTGCATTAAAGCTGGATTTTACCGAGTTTATTGAAAGTGAAAAATACAGGGATTATATACAGTCGCTTGCTGAGGTAGATTACAGTACCAACACTTTAGCTTCAAAAAGTTACAGTATGGAAAATAAATTTGAGATTCTGCTGGAAGCGGTGGACGAAGGTATTATCGGTGTTGACGGGGAAGGAACAATTTTTGCGTTTAATCGGCTTGCAGGCCGCATTTTAATGATGGAACAAAGTTGGGCTGTCGGAAGGAAAGCGGATGAAATACTGCCGTTTTTTAAAGATATTATATTGAAGCGCGCGTGTGCCGAACCTGAAACAAACCTTGTAAAAATTAAAGGCGTCTATTTGAATGTAACGACTGCTCCGATTATCAGGGATAAACAATATATGGGAATATTCCTTTTAATACAGCGTTTTTCCGACGAAGAAAATAAACAGCACAAAATGCGGACACAGATGATGGGGCGCGGATGTAATGCAAAATATACGTTTGACGACATAATCGGAGAAAGCCCGGAAATGCTGAAAGCCAAAAATATTGCCGGCAGAATGGCGCAGGCAGACGGGGCGATTCTGCTTACAGGGGAAAGCGGCACGGGAAAAGAACTGTTTGCCCATGCGATCCATATGAGCTCCGCAAGACGGAATATGCCGTTTGTTGCCGTAAACTGTGCGGCCCTTCCGGATTCGTTGTTGGAAAGCGAATTATTCGGATACGGCGACGGAGCTTTTACAGGGGCGAAAAAGGGAGGCAGGATTGGGCTTTTTGAATATGCTCATATGGGGACTGTATTTTTGGACGAAATAGAAGGAATGAGCCCTAACTTGCAGGTAAAGCTTCTGAGGGTTTTACAGGAAAAAGAAGTAATGCGGATAGGCGAGAATAAAATCATTAATATAGATGTGCGGATTATTGCCGCTTCAAACGAAAATATCAGAAAAATGGTAGATATGGGCATGTTCCGAAAAGACCTGTATTACCGTATAAATACATTTCCTATTGATATTCCGCCGTTGAGGGAAAGAGGAAACGACGTTTTTATGATTATGGAGGAAATAAAACGAAAATGCGGGGCGCATTTTAAGCTGAGCGAAGAAGCGGCGGAGGCGTTTTTACAGTATAGTTGGGACGGAAATGTAAGGGAATTGCAGAATATAGTGGAATACTTAAAATTTACGGATTTGGATACGGTTGGATATAGCGACCTGCCGGAGGCGCTTAAAGAAGGGCGGCATAGGAATTTGAGGACTGTGTCTGTGCATGGAACGGAAAATAAAAAGGGAGAAATAAAAAAAGATTTGGTGCTCGAAATATTGCTTGAAAGCGAAAGGAAGGGTGTCCATGCCGGAAGGAAAACTATTGCGGCCGCATCTTATGAAAAAGGATTTCCTTTATCGGAACAGCAGGTAAGGGGAATAATGAAAGAGCTTGAAAATGAAGGCCTGATTATTATTGCCAAAGGAAGGGCCGGCACAAAACTTACTGAAAAAGGGAAGAAGTATAAAGGTTACATATAAAAATGGTTAAATGGTTGTAAAAAATGGTTAAATGGTTATTAATATCCAATTTTTTATAACCATTATTTTTTTGGTAATAAAGAAGAATATATGGAGAATGATAGTTTTATACAGGAAATATAGGATTTAAAAAAGAAAAATATGCAGAAAAAAGGAAAAGTTGTTTTGGCATGTTTATTGCTGTTGTAAAAAGTAACTACGTAGTTTGTATATAATCAATATATTTTAAGCAATATGTCAGCATGAAGGATGGTGTAAAAAGATGATTTATAACTTTGACGAAAGAATTGACAGAAAAAATAATAATGCCGCTAAATTTGAAGAAGCGTATCTGCATTTCGGCAGCAACGACGTTATTCCGCTTTGGATTGCGGATATGGATTTTAAAACGGCGCAGCCTATAATCGACGCTGTCAGGGAACGTGCTGAACAGGGTATTTTCGGATATACGTCCCGCCCTGAGGAATACTTTAAACTGATTGCAAAATGGCAGCAGAGGCAAAACGGATATTTGCCGGATGTAAATAAAATGGCGTTTGCGCCTGGAGTTATACCGGCAATGCGTATGATACTGAATTTGTTCACACAGGAAAACGATAAAATACTTATACAGTATCCGGTCTATCACCCGTTTACCGATTTGGTTCAAAACAGCAGCCGCCGTATTGTGCCGAGCAGGCTGATTTTTGAACATGGAAGATATACTATGGACTATGACGATTTTGAGGAAAAAGCAAAAAACGGGGTAAAATATTTCTTGCTCTGCAACCCGCACAATCCTGTGGGCAGGTGCTGGAGCAGGGAAGAACTCAAAAGGGTTGGGGATATTTGCGTAAAGTACAATATAAAAGTAATTTCGGACGAGATACATTCCGATTTAATGCTGTTTGGCAATAAGCATACGGTGTTTGCTTCTATTTCGGACGAGATAGCAAGCCTGACGACTACATGTATTGCTCCGAGCAAAACTTTTAACTTGGCGGGGCTTCAGTCTTCAACAATTATTTTTCCGAATACAGTCTGCAAAGAAGCGTATGAAACTCAGCTGAAAGCTATGGATATTGCCCGGAATAACTGTTTCAGCCTTGTTGCGACTATGGCGGCTTACGAACACGGCGAAGAATGGCTTACCCAGTTGAAACGCTATCTGGAAGGCAATATGCGGTTTATCGGGGATTATTGCCGCGAAAATATTCCGTTTTTTAAACCGAACCTGCCGGAGTGTACTTATTTATGCTGGATAGACGCAAGGGATACCGGCATGACAGACGACGAATTATTTGATTTTACTGTCCGGAAAGCAAAAGTTGCATGCAGTATGGGCGTTCAGTTTGGTAAGGGAGGCGAAGGATTTTTGAGGTTAAACGCCGCGTGTCCGAGGTCGACGCTTGAAGATGCATTGGGAAGGATTAAAGCCGCCGCCGCTGATAATCCAATACTTTGTAAAAAGTGAAGAAGGGATTTTTGGAGTAACGGATATAAAAAGGAGGAAAAACCATGAGCGAAAACAATATGAAGCAAGATAATAACTCAAGCCAGAAAACGTACGGTTTCTGGGCATTCACTCCGATACTTGTATTTTTGCTGATTTATATTGGCGGAGGTATCGTTTTTACATGCATGGGAATGGAAACCCCTTTTAAGCAGATTCCAAGGGAAGCGGCATTGTTAGTCGGCATAGCCGTTGCGCTTGTGATGAACCGAAAATTGAATATAGAGGATAAAGTAGAGATGCTGGCAAAAAATGCCGGGCAGACGGGCGTAATGTCTATGGTGATGATTTTCCTTGTGGCCGGGGCTTTTTCGGGAGTATGTTCAGCTACGGGCGGGGCGGATTCTGTGGTAAATATGGGGCTTACGTTTATTCCGAAACATTTTTTGGTCTCAGGTATCTTCATAGTTTCGTCTTTCCTTTCCACTGCAATGGGAACTTCAACAGGCACAACCGTAGCGCTTGCGCCGATTGCCGTTGCGGTTTCAGAAGCAGCCGGAATATCTCCTGCTATTGCGCTTGCGGCGATGAGCGGCGGCTCAATGTTCGGAGACAATCTGTCGTTTATTTCCGATACGACTATTGCCGCAACAAAAGGCGTGGGCGCCGAGATGAGGGATAAATTCAAGATGAATTTCCTTATTGCAGTGCCGGCGGCAATTATAGCTGTTATAGCATACTCCACAGTGCACGTTTCAGCAGACGGCATTGGAGAAATAGGATCTTATAACTTTATATATATCCTTCCTTATGTGACGGTACTTGTAACCGCCCTGATGGGTATGAACGTTCTTGTCGTGCTTTTTATTGGCATCGCAATGGCCGGGGCAATAGGCCTTGCCATGGGCAGTATTACGATACTCGGGATTTTCAAGGCCTGCGGAAGCGGCATGAGCGATATGCTTTCAATCGCAATTACATGTATTTTAATTCGCGGCCTTATTGGTGTGATCCATGAATACGGCGGTATTGAGTGGTTGGTTAAGACTGTTTTGAAACTGGCAAAGTCAAGAAAAACGGCGGAATATTGTATTGCGTTTATGTCGGCGATATTATCTTTGGCGTTGGCCAATAATACGATGGCTATAATTATTTCCGCCCCTTTGGCAAAAGAAATTGGGGAATCTTATCATATTTCTCCAAAACGAATGGCAAGCCTGCTGGATATTTTCGGATGCGTCCTGCTGGAATTTGCGCCGCATACGGGCAGTATGGTTCTCCTTACAACCCTTGCGGGATGTTCGCCTGTGGATATTATGGCGGGGGCTTACTATGCAATGGCGTTAGGCGTATGCGCTGTAATTACGATACAGTTCGGCCTTCTGCGTACAAAAGAAGAAAAGGCGTTTGACATGAAAAAAGAAAGGGCATAAAAAAAGCAAAATGGGAGGTGTAAAGTTAAGATGGATTTCTTTCAAAAAGCAAAGGAATATCATGAATATATGAAAAATATCCGCGAGCAGATTCACATGTATCCGGAATTGGGCGGGGAAGAAATAAAAACCGGCAAATTGATTATGAAAGAATTGGATTTAATGGAAATTCCATATCGTTTCGGATCCGCAAAAACGGGAATTGTTGGATTGATACAAGGCAAAAAAAAGGAAGGCAAAACAATTCTGCTTAGAGCCGATATGGACGCGCTGCCTATTCAGGAATGTAATGAAAGCCATTATAAATCAAGGCATGACGGAATTATGCATGCATGCGGGCATGACGTCCATACGGCAATGCTTTTGGGCGCCGCAAGAATATTGAACGGCATGAGAGATGAGTTAAACGGCAATATAAAACTGTGTTTTCAGCCTGCTGAGGAAGCGTCGTCAGGAGGGGCACAGCAGATGGTGGAGGAAGGATTGCTGGAAAATCCTAAAGTTGATTTTGCAATGGCGCTTCATGTGGAGCCTCAGTTCCCCATTGGAAGCTGCGGACTATCGGACGGAGCCGTGACGGCGTTTCCCGATTTTTTCTCATTGACTTTCCGCGGCAAAGGAGGGCATGGTTCGCTTCCTCATCTTGCTGTTGATCCCATTGCCCCGGCGGCGGAAGCTTATACAATGCTGCAAGGATTAAAAAATAAAGTAGATCCGCTTGAACCATGCGTTATACAAGTATGCATGTTCCATGCGGGGACGGCGCAGGCCGTCATACCGGACACATGTACAATAGAAGGCACGGTACGCGTTTTCAGCAAAGAGGCCGGAACGGTTGTCAGAGACGGAATAGAAAAAATAGCCGAGGTGGTATGCGGAATTTACGGCACTTCATATGAATTGGATTACAGACGAAGATGTTTTTCCGTTATAAATGATGAAAAGTATACTAAATGCGTAAGGGACAGCGTAAAAGGGTTTTATGAGCTTGGATACAGGAAAAATAAAGATATGGGCGGGGAAGACTTCTGCTTTATCAGCGATAAAGTGCCGTCGGTTTATATTCCCATAGGGACGGCTAACGACAATCCAAAAACGCAGTACCCGGTGCATAATCCGTATTTTGAGATCGACGACAGGGCGTTTGAAATTGGCGCGGCGACTTTGGCAAAATGTGCGTTTGATTTTTTAAGCGGGCTTTTTGACTAGACGCTTTTACAGCGAATGAACGGATATTTTAAAAAATTTTATAATTATTCTGTTAGTGGAAAATAAAAAAGAGGATTTTGGAAAATTACAATTTATGCGGTTTGAATATTTAATTTAAACTTGATTAAAAAATTAAGGAGCGGAATATATGGAACATAAGTATAAATACGGTTTTGCAACAAGGCAGATACATGCGGGTCATGACAAAAATACATACGGGGCGCTTTGCCCTCCCATTTATCAAACCTCTACATTTGCATTTGGTTCTGTAGAGGAAGGAGGAGATCGCTTTGGAGGCGCAAAAAGCGGGTTTATTTATACGCGTCTGGGAAACCCGACGAACGAATTGCTGGAAAAGAAGATTGCATCCTTGGAAAACGGCGAGGCGGCCGCGGTGACTGCATCCGGCATGGGGGCCATTTCAACGGCGATCTGGTCTTTAATAAAAAGTGGGGAACATATTTTAGCTGATGAAACGTTATATGGATGCACATTTGATTTAATTCAGCACGGGCTTAGGAATTTTGGCGTCGAGGCTGACATGATTGATTTTTCCGACATTGAGAAGGTGAAACAATCCATACGGCCTAATACCGGTATTGTATATTTTGAAACTCCGTGCAACCCCACGCTTAAAATTATTGATATAAAGGAAGTGACGGAAGCGGTAAGAAGCATAAAAAAGGATATTATTATAATAGTTGACAATACATTCGCAACGCCGTATCTTCAACGCCCGTTGGAAATGGGAGTTGATATTGTTGTACATAGCGCAACAAAGTATCTTAACGGACACGGGGACGTAATTGCAGGGGCTATTATCGGAAGTGAGGAAATTATTTCCCAGTGTAAAAAGCACGGAATTAAAGACATGACGGGGGCGGTTTTAAGCCCGTTTGACGCATTTCTTATAAACAGGGGGCTTAAAACTCTTGATATCAGGATGGAAAAGCATTGCCGAAACGCACAAAAGCTTGCCGAGTTTTTGCACGGGCATCCGGCTGTTAAAAAGGTATATTATCCGGGGCTTCCGGATTTTTCGGGACATGAAACGGCTGCCAAGCAAATGAAAGGCTTCGGAGGCATGATTTCGATTGAACTGAATGCGGACAAAAAACGAACCGCGGCATGTATAAACGCGTTAAAGCTTGTCGCCATAGCGGTAAGTTTGGGAGATGCGGAAACACTGGTTGAACACCCTGCGAGCATGACGCATAACGCTTATTCTAAGGAAGAACTTGAAGCTGCCGGCATTTCCGAGGGGCTGGTACGAATTTCGGTGGGGTTGGAGGACATAGAAGATATTATTGAGGCGTTTAGGGAAGGCCTTGACGAACTGATTTAATGTTTAAAAGTTTAAAAGGAACGGACGTTTTAATTAGTTGAAGGGAAATTAAATTTGACGGTTGGTTAAAAGCAAAAATTTTATTTTTATCAGGTTAAAAAGATAAAAGCCGCGGCTGGTATTAAAAGCCGCGGCTTTTATGATATATAAAGGATAGACGGAAATTTAATTTACGGCCTTACGTTTGGCGCATGTACTTAAATACGCCGGTTTATATAACCGTTAAAATTTTATATTATGTATTCATAATCTGAAGCGGGCAATCTTAATACAAAATTAATGTATTATGCTATAAGATACTGACTATAAGATACAGTTTAGATTTTCCGCAAACGGGGAGGTTGCATAATGATTGTTATTGACAGCGTATATAAATCGTATAAAAATAAATCTGTTTTAATGGATATTAATTTGACGATAAAGGACGGCGAGTGCTTTGTGCTCATAGGAGCCAGCGGGTGCGGCAAAACGACGCTTTTAAAATCAATAAACAAGCTTAATTCGATTAACAAAGGAACGATACAAATCGACGGAGTGTCAATTAACGACATACGCGAAAGCGATCTTCCTAAAAAGATTGGTTATGTCGTTCAGGAAAACGGGCTTTTTCCGCATCTGACTGTAGGTGAAAATATAGAGCTTGTGATGAAGCTTGCAGGTTTTCCGAAAGATAAAATATACGACAGAGTTGACGAAATGCTGACGATGGTAAACCTTTCGCCTTCGGAGTATAAGAATTTGTTTCCGGTGCAGCTTTCAGGAGGACAAAGGCAGAGGGTCAATGTTGCGAGGGCATTTGCGTCAAACCCGCCTTATATACTTATGGATGAGCCTTTTTCCGCCCTCGATCCCGTTACAAGGGCCGAGCTTCAGGACGAGGTGTATGCTTTACATAAAAAGCTTAATAAAACAATAGTGTTTGTAACGCATGATATGAATGAGGCGATAAAGCTTGCCGACCGTATATGTGTGATAGAAAACGGACGCATAGCTCAATGCGACACCCCCGAAAATATACTTAAATATCCAGCAAATAAATATGTTGAGGAATTTATAGGCAAAAATAAGCTTTGGAGCAACCCTGAGTATGTAAAGGCGGAAGATATAATGCTTAAAAATCCGGTTCGTTCTCCGAAAGAGTTTAGAGTAAGGCAGGCAATATATAAAATGAGCCACCATAATGTCGACAGCCTAATTATTACGGATAAGGGAAAGCTTCTGGGTATAGTGTGGCTTGAAGAAATGCAGAAAATACAAAATAAAGAAGATCCTGTGAGCCAATATATTTCTGAAGATTATGTTTCTGTGTTTACGGATACGACTCTTAAAAAAATAATTTCAACTATTGACTATAACATATCTGGGGTAATACCGGTTATAGATCATAATTATATGTTGAAAGGCTTCTTAACAAAAGGGCGGCTGCTTTCGACATTGAGCAGACAGTTTACGCCTGAAGGTTCCGCAGATGAAAGGAGTGGTATAATTGAGTAGTTTTATTGAACTGTTTATGAGCAGAAAAGAAGAGCTTCTTCAGCTTTTTATCGAGCATCTTAATATGACTGCCATTGCCGTATTTATATCGCTTCTTATAGGCGTTCCTTTGGGCATACTCATTACAAGAAACAAAATACTTGCAAAAGCGGTTATAGGATTAGCTAATGTAATGCAGTCGATACCTTGCATAGCTCTTTTGGCATTTTCAATACCTTTTGTCGGAATCGGCACAAAACCTGCAATATTAATGGTTATAGTGTACGCTTTGCTTCCTATAATAAAAAATGCTTATACGGGAATTATGAGCATAGACCCTAAAACAATAGAGGTTGCAAAAGGGCTTGGAATATCTAAATGGAAACGCCTTTTTAAAGTTGAGCTTCCGATAGCGGCTCCCTTTATTATGGCGGGTATAAGAATTTCAGCGGTAGCGGCCGTGGGCACCATGACCATAGCGGCGTTTGCAGGCGCCGGAGGACTCGGCTGGTTTATAAATCTCGGTCTTAATTCAAGAAACACAATGCTTGTTCTGCTTGGTGCAATTCCGGCTTCCGTATTGGCGCTTTTCCTTGATTTTATACTTGGAAAGCTTGAAAAGGCCTTAACGTCCGAAGGGCTTTTGCCGGCGGAACAGATACAAAATATTTCGAAGAAAGAAAGAAGAAAAAAGCAGTTCGGTATCATGTTCGTATGTTTCTTATTGATTGCGGCGCCGGTAGTTTCGTCTGTACATAAGACGTTTGCGTCCGCTGGCGAAAAGAAAATCGTTATAGGCTCAAGCAACTTTACCGAAGCTCTTATATTGGGATACATGTATAAGGATCTGGTCGAATCAAATACTGATATTAAAGTTGAGCAGAGATTTAACTTAAACGGCGCTTCCGTATGCTTTGACGCCCTTGACACCGGAAATATAGACATGTTTGTTGAATATACGGGAACGATACTTTCAAATATGCTTCATCGTCCGATTGATTCAAAAATTCCCGATGAAATATATGCCGAAGTAAAAGAATTTATGGAGTCGGAGCACAATATACATACCTCGGAACCTTTAGGATTCAACAATACATATGTTATGAGCGTTACGCCTGAAATTGCGGAAAAATATAATTTGGAAACTCTTTCACAGCTTATAGACGTTGCGCCGGAGCTGAGGCTGGGATGCACCGTTGAATTCATTCAGAGGGAAGACTGTCTTCCGCTTTTCGAGTCGGAATATAATACGTCGTTTAAATCGAAAGACGGCCTTGACGCAAGTATAAGATATGCGGCAATAGAATCTGGAGAAGTTGACGTAATAGACGCGTTTTCAACAGACGCACTATTGGCAAAGAGCAACCTTGTTAAGCTTGAAGACGACATATCGTTTTTCCCTCCGTACTACGCTGTAAATCTTGTAAGGAATGAAGTTTTGGAAGAATATCCGGAGCTGTCGGAAGCGCTTTCCAAAATGGATAATATTTTAACCGAAAGCGATATGGCCGCGCTTAATGCGGAAGTTGATATCGACGGAAAAACGCCTGAGGATGTAGCGCATAATTTCCTTTTGGAAAAGGGGCTTATTAACTAATCTGAATTAATATAAAAAGGCTGTTCATAAGAACAGCCTTTTTTAAGGCTAAAAGCAAGGCAAACTTATGACATATAATGCTGTGCCGCAGTATAATGTTCTATATAATAAAGTAAAGAGCTTATGGCTTTGATTTTTATGCCATCTTTATTATAATTTAAATGTATTAATACTTTCTTTACTCAATATATAGGATAATAAATTAAAGGGCTGTAATATAGCGCAAAGCGTAAAAGTCTTGTCTGATTTTCGGGCATATGCCGAAACTTAGAAATCGATATATTTCGGATATGCGTTTAATCGAATTTGGATATTATAATCATAAAAAAGTTAATATATGATTTTTTCAAAATATGTTCTGCATGAAATATTCTGCTTAAAAAGGGAGTGACCAGATGAGTCAAAGAAGGCCGACGTCTGAAGAAATTTTGGAGTCTATCAATAGGAAACAGCAAATCGATAATATGGGAAAGCTTAAAATATTTTTCGGTTATGCCGCCGGCGTGGGGAAAACGTATGCAATGCTGGAAGCGGCGCATGCGGCTAAAAATAACGGCAGGGACGTTGTAATAGGTTATATTGAAAAACATTCGCGTCCCGATACTCTTGCGTTGTTGGAAGGGCTTGAGGAAATGCCCGTCAGGGAAATCAACTACAAGGGGGTAGTATTAAAAGAATTTGATATAGACGCGGTTCTGGAAAGAAAACCGCAGCTTGTTCTGATTGACGAGTTGGCTCATACAAATGCAGCCGGAAGCAGGCATATGAAAAGATACCAAGATGTTTCGGAAATACTGCGTGCCGGAATCGACGTATACAGTACGGTAAATGTCCAGCATTTGGAGTCGCTTCATGATTTAGTGGCCTCGATTACGGGGGTTTCCGTAAGCGAAAGAATTCCGGACGACGTTTTCGACTCTGCCGCTCAGGTTGAATTGGTTGATATAGAGCCGGACGATCTTATTGAAAGGCTTAATGAAGGAAAAGTATATAAGGAGCATCAGGCTAAAAGGGCGCTTGACCACTTTTTTATAAAAGAAAATCTTGCGGCTTTAAGGGAAATTGCCCTTAGACGTACAGCAGACAGGCTTAACAGGACGGCTCAGAAAGAAGGGTATGAAAATACAGCGAGGGCGGGAGAGCATATACTCATTTGTCTTTCCAGCGCCCCTTCCAACGCAAGAGTAATACGCACTGCCGCACGTATGGCGGAGGCTTTCCACAGCAGTTTTACGGCCCTGTATGTAGAAACGTCCCAGTCTAAAGAATTAAAAGGGGAGAACCTCAAACGTCTGAAAGAAAATTTTCACCTTGCGGAACAGCTTGGCGCTCAAATAAGCACCGTTTACGGCGACGAGCCTGCAATGCTGATTGCAGAGTATGCAAAAGTCAGCGGAGTAACGAAAATTGTTATAGGCCGGACAAACCACAGACAGAATATGTTTTTCGGCAGTAAAACAATGGTGGATAAACTTACTGAATTGGCAAGCAATATAGACGTTTATATTATTCCAGATCAGCAGCCTGCTTTTAAAAATAAATACAGAATTTTTTCAGATGGCAAAAACAGTGTCAGCGCTGCCGACGTTCTAAAAACTATTGCCCTGATTGTATTGGCAACGGCGATTGGTTTTGCTTTTTATTTTGCCGGTCTGAGGGAAGCAAACATTATAATGATTTATATTCTCGGAGTTTTGATTACTACTATTGTTACAAAGGGGCATATGTGCGGCGTAATTTCGTCGTTAGTCAGCGTTATAGTGTTCAATTATTTTTTCACGGAACCGAGATATTCTCTTCAGGCAAGCCCGGATTATCCTATTACGTTTCTAATTATGCTTCTGACAAGCGTTATCTCAAGCACGCTTGCAACAAGGGTAAAAAAACAGGCGAGGCAGGCTTCGCAGAAAGCGTATTATATCGAGATATTAATGAGCAGCAGCAAAAAGCTTCAGCAGGGGCATAGTGATAAAGAAATTTTAAGCATTGGCGCCAAACAGCTTGAGGCTATTTTGGGAAGGCCTATTTTGTATGCTATTTCAAACGGCAGCAACGAATTGAAGTTTTCCGTCGAGCCAAAAGAAAAGGCGGAAATGCTTGATAAACTTACTGTTGAGGAAATAGCGGTTGCGCAATGGGTAAGGAAAAATAACAAGCATGCGGGGGCGACAACAAATACTCTTGCAAATGCGGACAATTATTATATATCTGTAAGGGGAATGCAGGAAGTAATGGCGGTTGTGGCCATACCTATCAAGTGTTACCCTGAGCTGGACGCTTTTGAAAAAAACCTGTTGATAGCTATTTTAAATGAATGCGGTATTATTATGGAAAGAAGAAGGCTCAGCATGGAAAAGCAGAAAATAGAAATGGAAACGCATCAGGAAAGACTGCGGTCAAACCTTTTGCGGGCAATCTCCCACGATCTGCGCACTCCGCTTACAAGCATAAGCGGTAATGCGGACGTACTCATGGAAGAAAGCGTGGTCCTTGCCGAAAGCAAAAAACAGGAACTGTACCGCGCTATTTACGACGATGCAATGTGGCTTGTAAATCTTACTGAAAATCTGCTTTCAATTACAAGGATAGACAATGGAACTGTAAAGCTGAAAATGGAAGCGCAGCTTTTGGAGGAAGTATTTGCAGAAGCGCTGAGGCATGTTGACAGAAGGATAAAAGATTATATTGTAAAAGTCAATGTTTCGGACGATCTGCTTATGGCAAAAATGGATGTCAGGCTGATTATACAGGTAATTATAAACATTGTGAACAACGCCGTTAAATATACTCCTTCGGGTACTGAAATTACATTGTCTGCCGAAAAGAAAGGGAAAATGGTAAGCGTCAGTATCAGCGATACCGGACCGGGTATCAGCGACGATACAAAAAAACATTTATTTGATATGTTTTATACGGCAAGCCATGGGAAAAGCGACGATAGGCGGGGGCTTGGCCTTGGGCTGAACCTTTGCAAATCTATTATTACCGCCCATGGCGGTGAAATCTTTGTTACCGACAATGAACCCCAAGGGTCTGTTTTTACTTTTACTCTGCCGCTGGAAGAGGTGAAAATTGCAGATGTATAAATCAAAAGCTTTAGTTGTTGAAAACGACATTGGAAACGCAAAACTATCAAATTCATTCTGCTTGTACAGGATTAGGAGCTTTAAATGGAACATTGCTGTATAAGCCTGAAGTTGTGATATTGGATTTGGATATACCGGGCAAAGACGGCATAGACACTATTAAAAAAATAAGGGAATCTTTTAAAGTTCCTATTATTGTCGTGACAAGCGAAAGCGACAGTATGGATAATGTAAAAGCCCTTGACGCTGGCGCCGACGATTATCTTACAAAGCCGTTCAGTGTGGATGAATTTTTGACAAGGATAAGGGAAACTGAAAAAAGAAATACTTCTGAAAGCCAATATGTCAACGGGAAATTTGGCATATATGAAAACGGACGCTTAAAGATTGATTTTTTTACGGGAAGCGTTTATATAGAAAATAAGAAGATATATTTGGGGCGGATAGAATACCAACTGCTGTGCCTAATGGCGAAAAATACAGGCAAGGCTTTAACTTATAATTATATATTAAGCGAGGTTTGGAAAAGCACCGGTTCGTCAAAATCATCTTTATTAAAAGTTTTTATGTCAAAGCTTAAGAAAAAAATCGAAAAAGATTTCTCCAATCCGCAGTATATACAGACATGTATCGGCGTGGGATATAGGATGGTAAGAATATGAAGTCAGAATAACCGACCGCCGCAAAACCATGAAAAAAGTGGTTTTGCGGCGGTTTTTTATATTTATCTGAAATATGGGAAACGCTCCGGATTTTCGGAATATTTATGTTTTACTGTAATATGAAATGTACGGAAGCTGAAAAGAGGGATTTTTAAGTCGGTACGCTTGGGCCAAAGATGTTGTTCTTTAGGACCTGCCGTCTTGCGGCAGAATTGTTAAATATAATCTTAATGCAATATTAACGCCGGCGTAACTTTGTTAAGACCATATTGATAAGAGAATTGCTAAAATAAATCAGTAAAAAATAAAAAAGTATATCAAAGGAGGAAACAGTTATGCTGGACATTATTATGTTGGCAGTTCTTGCAGGCAGCTGCGGGCTTATATATTTGCTCATAAAATGGTGCAAAAAGCAAGTCGAGTCCAATGATTGATTATATAAGAGGAGGGAATATAATGATTATTCTTGGTGCGATTGTAGTTATTTTAGGAGCTTATCTTGTATATGCCCTTGTGAACCCTGAAAAATTTTAAAAATTTAGGAGGAAGTTTAATATGCTGGAATTATTGTTGACGATAATTATATTTTTGATTCTCGTCATTCCTGTTGGTACTTATTTATATCATATAACCGCAGGGAAAAAGACTTTTGCGGATCCTGTTATGAATAAGGTGGACGGAGCCATTTATAAAGTATGCGGCATAGATCCCAAAAAAGGAATGACATGGTGGCAGTATGCCGCGGCTCTGCTTCTTACAAATGCAATTATGATATTTATAGGATATATTATTTTAAGAATCCAGAGTATAGCCCTTTTTAATCCTAACGGCATTGGAAATATGGAGCAGACTCTTTCGTTCAATACGATAATAAGTTTCATGACAAACACTAACCTTCAGCACTATTCAGGCGAAAGCGGGCTTTCTTATTTATCTCAGATGACTGTAATAGCGTTTATGATGTTTGTTTCGGCAGCCAGCGGATATGCGGCATGCGGAGCGTTTATCAGGGGACTTGCCGGAAAAACAAAAGACGACGTAGGAAACTTTTATTCTGATCTCGTAAGGGTAACGACCCGTGTGCTTCTTCCGTTTTCGTTTATCGGGGGACTTCTCCTTGTTTGGCAGGGAGTTCCGCAGACATTAGGGGGAAATATTGTAGTCGATACGATTGAAGGAATGAAACAGACTATTGCAATGGGGCCTGTAGCCGCTGTTGAAATTATTAAACACCTTGGTACAAACGGAGGCGGTTTCTTCGGAGCCAACTCGACTACGCCTATGGAGAACCCAACTATAATTACAAACCTTATTGAGCTTTATTCAATGATGATACTGCCGGGTGCATGCGTAGTTACGTTCGGCAAAATGGTCAGGGACAGAAAAAAGGCTATAGCTTTAGAAAACGGATTGCCTGAAACTTCTTCAAAACCGGATTTTGCAACAAAGATATTCGGAAGGGAAGGAAGATCCATATTCCTTGCCATGGGAATAATATTTGTTATTGGATTAAGCGTATGCTTTTGGGCAGAAAGCCAAGGAAACCCCGCTCTTGCCGACGTTGGGCTTTTGCAGTCTATGGGAAGTATGGAAGGCAAGGAAGTTCGGTTCGGTATAGCACAGTCGGCTATGTTTACGACAACGACGACGTCGTTTACAACAGGCACTGTAAACAATATGCATGATACGCTTACGCCTTTGGGAGGCATGATACCGCTTCTTCATATGATGCTCAATGTCGTATTCGGCGGCAAAGGCGTAGGACTTATGAACATGATTATGTACGCCGTGCTTGCGGTGTTCATCTGCGGTTTGATGATAGGACGTACTCCCGAATATTTGGGCAAGAAAATAGAAGGGAGAGAAATGAAGCTTACCGCGCTTTGCATCATTATTCATCCGTTTTTAATACTTGCATTTTCGGCTATTGCCGTTGCCACATCAGGAGGTTTGGAAGGAATAACAAATCCTGGTTTCCACGGATTGTCGCAGGTTCTTTACGAATACGCATCGTCTGCCGCAAACAACGGTTCGGGGTTTGAAGGCCTTGCGGACAACAGTTATTTCTGGAATATTACAACCGGCCTTGCAATGTTCTTCGGAAGATATTTATCAATAGTTATACAGCTTGCAATAGCAGGTTCTTTAATGAAGAAACGTTTTGTAGGGGAGTCGGTAGGCACTTTACATACGGATAATACAGCGTTTGCCGTTATATTGGTATTTGTGGTATACATTTTTGCAGCGCTTACATTTTTCCCTGCTTTGGCTCTTGGACCTATTGCAGAACATCTTACCCTTTGGTCATAAGGAGGAAAATATATTATGAGTAAAAATGAAAATAAGAAACTGGTTACGCCTGAAATATTCCATCAGGCAATAATCGGTTCTTTTACAAAACTAAATCCAAGATACATGATGAAAAACCCCGTTATGTTCGTGGTTGAGGCCGGATGTTTTGTAACCCTTATACTCTCGATATTCCCTAACCTTTTTGGGGACATGGGCGGAGATAACATCCGTTTATACAATATAATTGTTTGCGCAATATTATTTGTAACGGTGCTCTTTGCAAACTTTGCGGAGTCTGTGGCGGAAGGCAGAGGAAAGGCGCAGGCCGCAAGTTTAAGAAAGACGCAGAAAGATACGAAAGCGAGAGTTATTAAAGAAGACGGATCGGAAAAAGAAGTTATTTCAAGCCAACTTACAAAAGGCGACGTCGTTTTGGTGTATGCCGGGGAAATAATCCCCGGAGACGGCGAAGTTATAGAAGGAATAGCTTCGGTTGACGAATCTGCAATTACAGGCGAATCCGCTCCTGTCGTAAGGGAAAGCGGCGGAGATTTCTGCTCCGTTACGGGCGGTACGACAGTAGTTTCAGACTGGCTTAAAATACGTATAACGTCGGAACCGGGAAACAGTTTCCTTGACAGGATGATAGCGCTTGTCGAGGGAGCTTCAAGGAAAAAGACGCCTAACGAAATAGCGTTAAACACACTGCTTGTTTCTCTTACGATAATATTCCTTATAGTAATAGTTACCCTTTATCCAATCGGGCTTTACAGCGGCGTTCAGCTTCAAACTTCAACGCTTATCGCCCTTTGCGTATGCCTTATACCGACGACAATAGGCGGCCTGCTTTCGGCGATAGGAATTGCGGGTATGGACAGGGTTACGAGGTTTAATGTTATCGCAATGTCGGGCAAAGCGGTAGAAGCATGCGGCGACGTTGATACTATGATACTTGATAAAACCGGTACTATAACATACGGAAACCGCCTTGCGGCAGACTTCATGGCAGTTGAAGGCGTGGATCGAAACGATCTCATAAGATGCGCCGCTTTGGCTTCTTTACAGGATGAAACGCCTGAAGGGAAATCCACTCTTGAGCTTGCAAGAAGGCTTGGCGACAACAGCGCTCTTTCGGACGGTTCGCAGTTTATTGAATTTACGGCTCAGACGCGCATGAGCGGCGTTGATTTGCCGAACGGCACGAAAATAAGAAAAGGCGCGTCGGACTCTATTGAAAAATATGTAAAAGAACTTGGAGGCAAAATACCTTCGGACTTAAATGAGAAAGTTGCAAAAATATCCAGTCTTGGCGGCACGCCTTTGACAGTAAGTGAAAATAACAGAATATTAGGCGTTATTTATCTGAAGGATACGGTTAAGCCCGGAATGGCGGAAAGGTTTGAAAGACTGCGCGCTATCGGCATAAAAACAATTATGTGTACGGGCGACAACCCGCTTACAGCCGCCACTATAGCAAAAGAAGCCGGCGTAGACGGATTTATTGCGGAATGTAAACCTGAGGATAAAATAGACGTAATTAAAAAGGAACAGGCTGAAGGCAAAATAGTCGCTATGACCGGCGACGGTACAAACGACGCTCCGGCCCTTGCTCAGGCTAATGTCGGCCTTGCTATGAACAGCGGCACGACGGCTGCCAAAGAAGCGGCGAACATGGTGGATCTTGATTCGGATCCTACAAAAATACTTGAAGTTGTTGAAATCGGAAAACAGCTACTTATTACAAGAGGAAGCCTTACAACATTTTCGATTGCAAACGATATTGCCAAATATTTTGCAATAATACCGGCTATGTTTATGGCTGCCATACCTCAGCTTGGCGTTCTTAACATTATGCATCTTACGACAAGATACAGCGCTATATTGTCGGCGCTTATATTCAACGCAATAATTATTCCTTGCCTTATTCCTTTGGCAATGAGGGGCGTTAAATATCGTCCTATGTCGTCGGGAAAAATGCTTGCAAGAAACATGCTTATATATGGATTGGGCGGTATAATTACGCCGTTTGCAGGTATTAAGATAATAGATATGATTATTGCTCCAATACTTTCGCTTATAGGATTTTAAGGAGGCATTTTGATATGAAAGAATTTCTGCACAATACAAGGAAAGCTTTTTTAGTAACAACAGCTCTTTTGATTATATGCGGGCTTATATATCCTTTAGCATTAACGGGAGTGTCGGCTGTTGTATTCCCTCACCAGGCCAATGGAAGTCTTATAGTGGTAGACGGAAAAACAGTTGGTTCTGAAACAATAGGTCAGGAATTTACAGAAGACTATTTTATGTGGGGACGTCCTTCGGCATATCATTACAATACATATACCGAAAATGAAGACGGAGTGTCGGTATACAGCGACGGTACGGAGTTTGCAGGCGTAAGTTCAGGTTCCAACAACTATGCTCCTTCAAATGAAGCCCTTTCGGAAAGGGTAGCTGCAGATATGGAAACATTCCTTGAACGAAACCCGGACGTAACGGCCGAAGAAGTGCCGACGGATTTATTAACAGCTTCGGGCTCAGGGCTTGATCCTCATATTTCGCCTGAATCTGCAAAGGTACAGATACCGCGTATAGCAAAAGCTTCTGGGCTTAGTGAAGAAGAAATAGAAAATATTGTATCGGCGCATACCGAAGGAAAATTATTCGGCGTTTTCGGCGGGGAAACGGTTAACGTCCTGTTGGTAAATATTGATATTGCCAAAGCTATGGGATTAATTTCCGCCGAATAAAACAGGAGGATGATATAATCCATGTTTCCATACAAAGAGGCGTCTTGTATCCGGGAGAATGAATCCCGGGTACAGGACGGCTGTTATGAAGAACATGCACCGGGAAAGAATTTCGTTGTATTAATTACGGGAGTATATAAAAATTTCGGCTTTGAGGAACAGCCGGTTGTATGCGGATTAATGCAGAGTAATAAGGTTAATGTAATTTACCCTAATACTGTTATTGACGTATCCACTCTGCTCTCCATGGCAGACGATATTATGGCGCGGATTAACGAGGACTGGACGTTATATGCCGCAGGTACTTCGGAAAATGGCGAAACGGTTTATATAAACTCAAGCTATGAGGAAAGTGAGATCTTGGTAAAGCAAAGTTCCGTTTCCGGAGAAAATACGGATGTAATGAACGATTTGTGCTTTCAAGTTACATGTCCGAATAGAGAAACTGCCGAAAACCTTTTAAATATACTTAACAGTCTTAATTGGAAAACTGGTATTATTATATCGGAATGGTCAAATTTGGATTTCCTGAAAGAAAATAAATTTTTAATAGATACGGAAATAAGAGGATACTTTTGTTATGCCGCGATACAGGAAGATTCTGACGCCGATGATTATTTTGATTCGATAAGTTTTTCAAATAAAGTTGTGATTTGGGAGGCATTTTTGAAATACGGTTTTTCTCCGTTGGAGTTTGAATGGCTTACTTCGAGAATATATAATGGAATGGTTTGCAGGCGTATGGAATGGGAAATGGCTCTTTGGAAAACCGTTGACAGACTTGGCTTTTCTTTAGTGGTGAAGGAAAATTTGTTCCAGCTTTTTGACAATAACGGCAAAAGACTTTATTTCAGCGTGGAACATAAAAATTCAGCGGAAAAGGCTTTAATGAAAATACTGTTTCCGTTAAACTGAAGAAAATTAAAATAATGTATGAATCTTCGTCGCTTATAATATCAACGATATATATACTTGACATCGGAAAATTTGATTTTTCCGATGTTTTTTATTTGTGAAAGAATAAGCGTGTTCTATTGAACAGTATATTTTAATTGTTTTGGATTTGCAGGGAATTTGGTTATCGGATATTCTCGTATTTTAATATGTTTAGAAATTCAAAAACTGTAGAAACATTTATTTTATCTTAATTACTCCATCATTTTCTTTTTCCAATTTTCATTTTGTATGTGTTAATCTATATAAAAAGGAGGGAAAAGCAATGACGGCTATAATTCAGGCGGCGCATAAAATTGAAGTTAATTTTCACGATACAATAGTTGAGTTTATGGAACGGCACCCCTATATTGCTTTTGCAGCCGTTTCTATAGGGATGCCTATATGTGTTTTAGCTTTGGTTTTCGCCGGAACGGCAGCGTTAATATTGCCGTTTGTATATTTATTATCTTCGGTTTATATATAAGATTTTGCGGGGAAAAAGATACGGCTTGTAAAAAACGGGAAATAACCGTTTAATACATATTTGTCTTGAAAAATAAAGCTTTGATAAAATTTGTTAGAAGCAATAAAAAATAAATTAGGACAGCAAGAAATTTTATTAGCATATCTTGAAAAGAGGTTTACCGATTTATTGGTAAATAATATTAGTTTCCGTTTATAAGGGAGCACAAAGTTTTAACGGACGTCAGCGGAGCAATAGCTGTGTTAAATCCGTTTGACGTAGGATCCGATGTTCCTGTGCGCCTTTGTTTTGCTCTTACGCCGATAACGCCCGTTAAAATTCTCCGACATCACAATGGAAAAATTTTTTGCAGTTCAAGGCGCATGTGAGCCGGAATTGCGGAACCTATGGCAAACATATGCAACACGTAAATGCGGAAAATTTTTCCTTGAGGGGCGTGCATGCCCTTGCAAACTGAAACTGAATTCGATAAAAATAATTTTAAGGGAAACTAAAATGAAATATAAAAAAACGCCATTCTTCAAAGAATGGCGGAAAACCGACGTTCCCGAGAGGATTCGAACCTCCGACCTACCGCTTAGGAGGCGGTCGCTCTATCCTGCTGAGCTACGGAAACATATTTTGTATGACGCTTATATATTGTAAATGCAAATCATGAATAAGTCAAGCGGTTTTTTGAAAAAATTTAATATTTTTTGATTATTCTGCTAAAGCTTGACAAAAAGGCTTTAGTGCTTTAGTATGATAATGTAAAAAAGATATCTTCAAAAATAATTTTGATTTGGAGGGCGTTGATTATGAAAAAGAAGTTTTTTACAGCCGCCGCAGCTATAGTGATGGCGGCAGGAGTTTTGGCAGGATGCACATCTTCTCAGCCTGCCGCTGATGAAACACAGGATCAGAATACACAAGCAGAAGACGGAAGTACGGATGAAAGCAAGGGCGCGGAAGGCGAAACGGCCGATATCGGATACGATAAGGTTTTAATAGGCCTTGACGACACGTTTGCGCCTATGGGCTTTAGAGACGAAAATAATGAACTTACAGGCTTTGACGTGGAGCTTGCCCAGGCTGTTGGGGAAGTTCTTGGCATTGAAGTGGAGTTTCAGCCTATAAACTGGGACACAAAAGAAACTGAACTTAATAACGGCAATGTGGATCTTCTTTGGAACGGATATTCAATTAATGAAACAAGAAAAGAACAGGTGCTTTTTTCGAGGCCTTATCTGAACAACAGACAGATAGTGCTTGTGCTTGCCGACAGCGATATAAATACGCTTGCGGATCTTGAGGGAAAGACTGTTACAACACAGACTGCTTCAAGTTCGGAAGAAGCTATTTTTGCTAAAGAAGGCCTTAAAGATACTTTCGGAGAGTATGTAACGTTTGCCACATATGACGAATGTCTGCGTGATCAGGAAGCCGGAAGATCCGACGCTGTTATTGCGGATGAAGTGCTTATACGTTATTATATAGCAAACCACCCTGATACAGAGTACAGAATACTTGACGAATACATATCCGATGAGGAATACGGAATCGGCGCAAGGAAAGAGGACACCGCTTTAATTGAAGCTATAAACGGCGCCCTTGACGAACTCAAAGAAAATGGCAAAGGCGCTGAAATTTCAACAAAGTGGTTTGGCGAGGACATAATGCTTTAACATTTAAGTGAAAAGAAAAACTGAATTTAGCCGTCGTTTATGACGGCTAATTTTTTGAAACGGAAAGGATAAGCTTATGAGTTACGTTGGCCAAATTTTAGAAGGATTAAATTTAACGCTGGGGGTATTTTTACTGTCCCTTGCACTGTCTTTGCCTTTAGGCGTTATAGTCGCGGTGCTGAGGCTTTCAAAAATTAAAATAATCAGCAAAATAACATCGATTTATATTTGGGTTTTAAGGGGCACGCCGCTTTTACTGCAAATTATGGTTGTTTTTTTCGGTTTGCCTACGATTGGGATTAACCTTGGAAGGTTTAATTCAATTATATTTGCTTTTGTTTTAAATTACGCGGCTTATTTCGGGGAGATATTCCGTTCCGGCATACAGTCTATTGAAAAAGGGCAGAGGGAGGCCGCAAGCATACTCGGCTTTTCACCGCTTCAAATTAATGTTAAAATTATACTGCCGCAGGTCGTTAAACGCACGCTTCCATCGATCGGCAATGAGGTTATATCCCTTATTAAAGATACATCCCTTGTATATGCCGTAGGACAAAGCGATATACTTAAATTTGCCAAAGGCATTGCCGTAAGGGATGCGACTCTTCTGCCATATGTTATTGCGGGATGTATATATCTTATACTTACATATGTTATAACAAAGGTGTTTGAGGCGATTGAAAAGAAGGTTGCTTATGACGAGTAGGAGGATATTATGCTTCTGAGTATTAAAAATTTATATAAATCATTTAACGACACGGTTGTGCTTAACGACGTCAATTTTTCTGTGGACGCGGGAGAAGTAGTGTCGCTGGTTGGCCAAAGCGGCGCGGGCAAGACGACGGTGATGAGGTGCGTGGCCGGCCTTGAAAAATGTGACGAAGGCACAATAGAAATAAACGGCAGGTTTATCTGCCGAACTTCAAACGGTACAACATCGCATGCCGACAAAAAAGAATTGGCTGAAATAAGAAAAGATATAGGAATGGTATTTCAAAGCTATCATCTTTTCCCACATTTAACGGTTATGGAAAATGTAACCCTTGCTTTGACGGAAGTTTATAAAATGTCGAAAACAGAAGCAAACCTTGTGGCAGTGAAAATGCTTGAAAGCTTAGGGCTTGGAGAAAAAGCAAACAATAAACCTTCACAGCTGAGCGGAGGACAGAAACAAAGGGTTGCTATCGCCCGAAGCTGCGTAACAAATCCAAAGCTTTTATGCTTTGATGAACCGACGGCAGCTTTGGACAGTGCGCTTGTAACGGAAATTGTGAAAATAATACGCCGCTTCGCTTCGGAAAACGGAATGGGAATACTTATAATCAGCCATGACGAAAGGTTTGTGCGGGATGTATCCGACAGAGTGTTGTTTATTGAAAAAGGCAGAATAACAAAAGAACTTACGGCGGAAGAATATAAAGCTGTGATGAGGGAATGATTTAATAAAATTTCCGCAGTGCAAATGATTCGAATATCGGGGAGAATACTGTCATGTTATTTTGCACGTCATATATTTTAAGACAGAAATATTAAACCGGTTCGGCCGATATATGTTTTATAACATGGTAAATCGCGCGTACCGGTTTTGTTTTTTTGCGTTGGTAATATTTTGTGGGATTTAAGCGTTTGAAGGGCAGGGGCTTTTCGGCTTGATAAAACGATTTAATGATTTTATGTTTTTTTCAGAACATATGCTTTATTTAATGACTTTAAATGTAATTTTGACATCTTAATGCGCCGCCCGGATTTGCGGTAATTTGTTTTTTAAAAGTATTCGGCTTACGTTTGGAGAGGGGGAAGTTAAATTAAAATATTCGATAAGCGGTTTTAGCGTGCAAAGGACTCCAAGCATGGTTAAGGGATATGTAATTTTTCTATTAGGTAGCTTAAGTTTACGGGAGTACAACAACTGTTGCGCCGCAGACGCCCGTCAAAACTCTTACACATCACAAAGTGGAAATTTTTTGCAGTTCAAGGCACATATGTGTCGGCACAATGATTCTAAGGCAAGTGTATGCAGTGCAGAAATGCAGTAAATTTTTCATTGAGGGGCGTGTGCGCTATTGGAAGCAGAAACTATATTCAGTTTATAAGGCTGTATTTTCTGCTGTTTTTTGAATATATAAAATATGCCAATACGTTAATTGCGCGTGTATATTAAACGGCTTAACGGCCATATCTTTCAGCCATATGCACCGCCATACTGTTCTATCATGATTTTGGCAAGACGTGCGTCGGGATTTTTGATTTTTACCGGGAATTCAAGCTTTTTTTCATATATCCACATTTATTTACACCTCATTTCATAATTAAAACAGTTCTGCCATGGCCATGGGTTATCGTCCCACTGCCATATGTCTTCACAGCGGTTAAGGCTCCTCCATGAACATACGGGACCTGAGGATTTTTCATATTTAAGGCGTACTGTGTCAGCCGCTTTTATAATTTTATTATATTGTTCGATTGCCTCTTTGTTTGTTGGATGAGTATTAAGATAAAGGGCAAGGTCAGTCGCCATAAAATCAAGCTCGGTTAATGTTTTTAAAAGTTCGTCGCGTTCCATTTAACAGCACCTCTCTTCCGGGTATCTTTTTTTCCTGTAAGGCTGAACAAGGACGGGGAATATTGTGCCGTGGCAAAGGGCTTCTTCAGGGGAAAAAAGTGTGAAATCCTCCTGATAAGGCACATATGCCTGCGCATAACCTGTGTGTTCGACTATACATTCGTTACATTCCGCCGGTTCATAACAAAAATCAAGCGTTGTGTTTGCACATGCATTGTTTGTTTTACATTCCCTGTCAACACACTGCCTGTCGCATTTTTTCTGAGTTGTGCCGCAGCCGAAAACTTTGTAGAAATCATCGTAATTCTCTGTCAATTTGAAAACCTCCTAATATCTGGTTGCAATTTATACTATGAGTAAAAAACTGAATGTGTTACGGCTGAGATAAAAAATGCGGATGATTTTAAGAAGTATGCAAAAAAATATACCGGCATATTAAAATAGTTTAAACCGGCGTATGGCGCGTTTATTATATAAAGCGTTAAATTGAGAATGATATTTTTTAAAAAATTTTAAGTTTATATTGTTACAAATCCCCCTGACAAGGCTCGTTATGCACATTAGCCGTCAGGGGGATTTTTGTGGTCTGCATATTTAATATAAACCGCCGCCTGAAATATATCGAGGCTTAAGGCAGTAAATTTGTTTAGTTTAAAATTCTATTTTTCCGAGAAAAGCGTCCATATCGACGTCAAATTCTTCGCATATCAGGCGCATTTCCTTAATTGTGTTTTCATTAACCGGGATACCTTCTTTTGCGCGTTTTTCATATGCTTCAATTTCTTTTTCTCCATGGGTATAAATTCTTGTTTGTCCCTCGGCTTTGGGCGACTGTCTTAATTCTTCAAGGAATTTCGATAAATGCGCTTTTATATCGTCTGGATTTCCGAAAAGGTTCGGATTTATGGCAATAAAACTATGGCATGTCCCGCCGGTAGAACCTATATGAGTATGGTTTGAAGTAAGGCCCTGTGAAAGTATTGAGGAGAATATTTCGGCTATCATACCGTTGCCGTAGCCTTTATGTCCGCCGTATTTTTCGGTAGAGCCGCCTAAAGGAAGTATTCCGCCGCCGTTTTTTTCGTTTATGTTTAGAAGTATGTCGGCCGCATCCGTGCTGTCAACGCCTTGGGAATTAAGTGCCCAGCCTTCGGGAAGCGGCTCGCCTTTTTTATTGTAGACTTCGAGTTTTCCTCTTGTTACGACTGTGGTGGAAGCGTCGAAGAAAAAGTCGTAAGGATCGGCCGGCATCGCTATGGCTATAGGGTTTGAACCAAGCATTGCCATTCTTCCGTATGTAGGAACCATTATGGCTTCGCTGTTTGTTGTGGATATGCCTATAAGGCCTTCGTCGCAGGCAAGTTTTGCGTAATAGCCCGCAATCCCGTAGTGATTTGAATTTCTTACTGAAATCATGCCTATACCGCTTGTTTTAGCTTTTTCGATTGCTTTTTTCATTGCAAAGTGACCTACGAGCTGGCCTACGCCGAAATGATTGTCGATTACTGCGCTTAATGGCGTTTCGTGCACAATTTCCCATTTGCTGTTCATATGTATGCGGCCGTTTTTGATAGTTTTATAGTAGAGCACCATTCTTTGAACGCCGTGGGATTCTATGCCGTACATATCGCTCATAAGCAGTACGTCTGTAATAATTTTGCTTTCTTCGTCAGTAAAACCGAACCTGGAAAACACATGGTTGCTGAAATTTCTCATTTTTTCATATTGAATATTTATATAAGCCATTTTTTCCTCCTTATTTTTGTAGAAAATTTAGAAATGCCAAAAACCCTATATTGACTACACTTGATAATTATACTACAATATCTTTTAGTTGTAATCAAAAAATGTCGTTTTTCACTATTTTATAATGCATTAAAACATAAAAGTGGAAAACAGCCGGGCGCGGGGGGATTTTTTCTATGCCGATATAACAAGGATATGGTTCTGTTAAAGTTTCCATACTATAAATTTATTGGATATGTTTTTAATAAATAGATTATTTTTGGGGTGAAAAAATGGGAAGGCAGACGAAAAAAAAGTACCGTTGGGTTTACTTTGTGTCTATTTTAATCGGTGTTTTTGGAGTTCTTTTAGGAGATTGGCGCACTATACCGGCGGGCTTTGAAGCCATATTTTGGAATAATGATATTCTTATAACAGACTTTGTGGCTATTGCGGGAACAGCGGCGGCTTTTGTAAACGTTTCATCAGTTATGCTGTTTACTGCGCTTCTGCTAAGATATAATAAAATGCCGATGAATGGGAAATGCCTGTTTACAATCGGGCTTATGGCGGGGTTTGCTTTTTTTGGAAAGAATATATTTACCATGTGGTTTATACTTATGGGGAGTTATCTTTTAAGCGTCGTAACAAAAGAAAAATTCAGCAAATATCTGATAAGCGGGCTCCTTGCAACTTCGCTTGGACCGATTATAAGCGTTGCATATCTGCATGAAGGGATAAATATTATGGGAATTACCGTTTCTATAGTTGCCGGGCTTGCAATCGGATTTTTTGCGCCTTTGCTTGCGGCTCATACAAACGGTATATTAAGAGGGCTTAGCCTTTATAACGGCGGTTTTGCCGTTGGGCTTCTTGCAATTATTATTGTTCCGGTGATGATGGGTTTTGGGTTTGTGTTTGAAAATACGACGACGTGGGCTACAGGGCTTAATTTTGAGTTCGCCGTATTTTTATACTTATCCGCTCTTGTGCTTCTTATTGCGGGATACTATACGGATCCGGAAAATTCGTGGAGAAATTATAAAACGCTGCTTAAACGTCCTGGCGTTGCAAAAGACGATTTTATTGAACTTGACGGAATAGGCGCCGTACTTTTAAATATGGGCGTAAATATTATAATATGCACGACATTTATACTTATAATAGGCGGTGATTTGAACGGTCCTACTCTCGGCGGTATTTTTACTGTGGCCGGTTTCAGCGCTAACGGAAAGCATGCCGGGAATATAATACCGATAATGCTCGGGATATTGCTTGGCGCCGTCATAAGCCCTACGGCAACTCCGCAGACATATGGTATACAAATGGCGTTTTTCCTGGGCACTACGCTTGCTCCGATGGCGGGGACATATGGTTTCTGGGCAGGTATACTTGTGGGCGTTGTTCATTCGTTTGCAATTTTGCATATCGGCGTGTGTTACGGCGGGGCAAATCTTTACAACAACGGTTTCTGCGGCGGGGTCGTTTCGGTTGCGCTTTATCCTTTTTGCCATAAATTTTTCAAAGCAAATACGTTCAGCGATCCTTCGCAGAATATGGGAAGGAACAGAAATAAGAATTTGAAAGCCGATTCGGCGGCGGTTCAGCAGTAAATTAAACGGATGCCCGTATGTTTTTAATTGATATTTATAAACTTTTTTGCGGCGTTTTTATATGGAAACAAAATAAACCGCGGGCTATGGATTATTCGGTATTTTAAAAATTTGATTTGGAGTTTGAAAGAAGAAGCAAAAAATGTATTGACAATCGGTATTTGTTGTGATAGATTATCTATCAACGAACTAAATAACTTTTACAACACTGTGAAGAGGAATAGTAAGCTTTTTGAGTTTTTCAGAGAACTGCCGTTTGGTGCGAGGCAGCAAAACAGGAAAAGCCGAACTCGCCTTGGAGTGATCCGCTGAAAGACGTTTTGTCGGTAGGTGGGATCGGGAGTCGCCCGTTACAGTGACAGGATATACCAGTTTTTTGTAAAACCTGTATCCTATTGAGAGTGCCTTGTTTAAGGTAAATCAGAGTGGTACCACGGAAGTTTAGCCTTTCGTCTCTATATACGGAGACGAAAGGCTTTTTTATTTAGCGAAAAGGCGCAGGAAGGTTGTAAGAGATGTTCAAAATAATACAGTAAAAGCAAAGGAGCCGATAATTATGATGAACTATACTAAGTACCGTCCGTATCCGACAATGAATATGCCAAACAGGAAATGGCCCGACAATGTAATAACGAAAGCCCCTTATTGGTGCAGCGTTGACATGCGGGACGGGAACCAAAGCCTCGAGATACCAATGAGCCTTGGAGAAAAAATGGAGTTTTTTAATTTCCTTGTAAAAACGGGATTTAAGGAAATTGAAATCGGTTTTCCGGCGGCCAGCGATACTGAATATGAATTTGCAAGGAAACTTATTGAGGAAAACCTTATTCCGGATGACGTGGTGGTGCAGGTTTTAACGCAAAGCAGGCCGCATATTATTAAAAAGACTTTTCAGGCTTTAAAAGGGGCAAAAAAAGCTATTGTGCATCTTTATAATTCGACTTCGACTCTTCAAAGGGATGTCGTTTTTGGAAACAGTATGGAAGAAACTACCGCTCTTGCAGTGGAAGGCGCAAAGCTCCTTTTAAGTGAAGCCGACAAAATGCCCGAAACAAAGTTTATGTTTCAGTATTCGCCTGAAAGTTTCACGGGAACGGAGATGGACTATGCCGTTGAAATTTGCAATGCCGTAATCGACGTTATTAAACCGACTCCTGACAATAAAATGATTATAAATCTGCCTTCGACAGTTGAAATGGCTACTGCAAACGTATATGCGGATCAAATTGAATATTGCAGTGAACGGCTTAAACGCCGCGACAGCGTTATATTAAGCCTTCACGCCCATAATGACAGGGGATGTGCCGTTGCGGCTACTGAACTTGCATTAATGGCCGGGGCCGAAAGGGTTGAAGGTACGCTTTTCGGAAATGGCGAAAGAACGGGAAACACGGATATTATGGCCCTTGCCATGAATATGTTTTCACAGGGAATAGATCCGTGCCTTGACTTCAGCGATATAGACGCCGCTGTCAAAATATATGAAAGGACTACAAGGATGCCGGTACATCCGCGGCACCCATATGCAGGTTCTCTCGTGTATACTGCCTTTTCAGGTTCGCATCAAGACGCCATAAGGAAAGGCATGGAAAGAATGAAAGAACATCCGGACAGATGGGAAGTTCCGTATCTTCCGATCGATCCGAAGGACGTGGGCAGGACGTACGATCCTATTGTAAGGATAAACAGCCAGTCAGGAAAAGGCGGGGTTGCGTTTGTGCTTGAACAAAACTATGGCCTTTTCCTTCCAAAGGCATTCCAACAGGATTTCAGCTATGTCGTTACGGGATTTTCGGATGAAAACCATAAAGATGTTGCGCCAAGCGTAATACGGGATATATTCTTTAAAGAGTATGCAGATTTGAGAAGCCCCGTTTCTGTTGAAAAGTACAGGGAAGCTGAAGTTTATGACAATGGGGATATAATGGTTAAGGCCGGAATTACATATAATGGGAAGGAAGTCGAAATTACCGGCGTCGGCAACGGCATTATTGACGCTTTTACACATGCCGTTGAAAAATATCTTGATATAAAGCTTGAAATAGTGGATTACCGCGAACATTCCATGGAATACGGAACGAAAGCAAGGGCCATATCATATGTTCAGATCAAAAATGACAAAGGACAGGTAGGTTTTGGAGCGGGCACGTCGAGCAACATAATAAAATCTTCGCTCCGTGCCGTTGTGAGCGCTGTTAATAAGATAATAAAATAATACTGTACAGGGGGTTTTTTAAATGGGAATGACAATGACTCAAAAAATACTTGCCGCACATGCGGGGCTTGAAAGCGTTAAGGCAGGGCAGCTTATACAGGCAAAACTTGATATTGTTATGGGCAACGACATTACAACGGCTGTAGCCATACCTGAATTTAAAAAAACAGGCGCGAAAGACGTATTTGACAAAGAAAAAGTTGTTATCGTACTTGACCACTTTACGCCGAACAAGGACATAAAAGCGGCTGAGCAGTGCAAATGTTCGAGGGAATTTGCATGGGATAAGGATATTAAGCATTTTTATGACGTAGGCGAAATGGGTATCGAGCATGCGCTTTTGCCTGAAAAAGGCATTGTTGCGCCGGGCGACGTTATTATCGGCGCCGACAGCCATACATGTACATATGGGGCTTTGGGAGCGTTTTCAACCGGTATAGGCAGTACCGATATGGCTATAGGAATGGCCACGGGGGAAGCATGGTTTAAAGTTCCGAGCGCAATTAAATTTGTGCTTACGGGAAAACCGGCAAAATGGGTGTCCGGCAAGGATATTATACTTCATATTATAGGCAAAATAGGGGTTGACGGCGCTCTTTATAAATCAATGGAGTTTACGGGCGACGGTATACAGTACCTTTCAATGGACGATAGATTTTCTATGGCTAATATGGCTATTGAAGCTGGTGGTAAAAACGGCATTTTCCCTGTGGATGAGAAAACAATAGAGTATGCAAAAGCGCATACAACAAAAGAAATAAGGATTTTTGAAGCCGATGAAGACGCGGAATATGACGAAGTAATAACTATAGATTTAACCTCCCTCAGGCCTACGGTTTCTTTCCCGCACCTTCCGGATAATACAAGGACAATAGACGAGGCGGAAAAAGAGCATGTTGTGATTGACCAGTCGGTTATAGGGTCATGTACAAACGGAAGGCTTGAGGATATGAAAATCGCCGCGGATATTTTAAGGGGAAAGAAAGTTAATAAACGCGTAAGGACTATTGTTATACCGGCCACACAGCAAATATACCTCGATTGTATTAAGCTCGGATACGCTGAGGATATTATAAAAGCCGGAGCCATATTCTCAACGCCTACATGCGGGCCGTGCCTTGGCGGACACATGGGGATACTTGCGGCGGGAGAAAAGGCTGTTTCAACAACAAACAGAAACTTTGTCGGAAGAATGGGGCATACGGAAAGCGAAGTTTATCTTGCAAGCCCTGCCGTTGCGGCGGCAAGCGCATTGGCCGGTTATATTGCGGACCCTGAAAAAATTGTAGGAGGTAATAAATAATGGAAGCTAGAGGAAGAGTTTTTAAATACGGCGATAATGTTGATACTGACGTTATAATTCCGGCAAGATACCTTAATGTTTCTTCCGGCAAGGAATTGGCAAAATACTGCATGATTGACATAGACAAAGACTTTGTCGGCAAAGTGAAAAAAGGAGACATAATTGTTGCCGATAAAAATTTCGGCTGCGGTTCGTCAAGGGAGCATGCTCCGCTTGCCATTAAATGCGCCGGCATAAGCTGCGTTATAGCGTCGACGTTTGCAAGGATATTTTTCAGAAATTCCATTAATATAGGCCTTCCGATACTTGAGTGCGACGAAGCGGCAAAGGATATTAAGGACGGCGATGAAGTATCAGTTGATTTTTCAACGGGAATTATAAAAAATGAAACGACCGGGAAAGAATACAAAGCGGAACCGTTCCCTGAATTTATGCAGAAAATCATAGCTAAAGGCGGACTTGTGGAGTATACAAAAGCAAAGGTTAACGGATAATATGTGGGAGGTTTAATAATGGGCGTTTATAATTTGGCTGTAATTAAGGGCGACGGAATAGGCCCTGAAATTGTTGGAGAAGCGCTGAAAGTCCTTGACAGGATAGGAAATAAATTTGGGCATGAGTTTAACTGTACGGAAGTTTTGGCCGGGGGATGCGCCATTGATTCAGAAGGGGAGTGTCTGCCTGAAAAAACCGTTGAAGTATGCAAGAAAAGCGACGCCGTTATATTAGGGGCTGTGGGAGGCCCTAAATGGGACAATCTTGAAGGCGGCAAAAGGCCCGAAAGGGCGCTTTTAGGGCTTAGGGAAAAACTTGGGCTTTTTGCAAACCTCAGACCCGCTATAATCCATAATGCTTTAAGCGATGCGTCGCCTATTAAAAAAGAGATTGTCGGCGACAGTTTGGACATACTTATTGTTAGGGAACTTACCGGAGGAATATATTTCGGCGACAGGGGATACAGGGAAGGCAAATACGGCGTTGAGGCCTATGATACGGAAGCGTACAGCGAAAGGGAAATAAGAAGGATTGCCAAAACTGCTTTTGAAGCGGCTATGAGCCGGAATAAACGACTTACAAGCGTTGATAAGGCGAATGTTCTTGAAAGCAGCCGTTTTTGGAGAAAAATAGTTATTGAAGTATCCAAAGAATATCCCGAAGTCGAACTTGATCATATGTATGTTGATAATGCCGCGATGCAGCTTATAAGGAACCCTAAACATTTTGATGTTATTGTAACTTCAAATATATTCGGCGATATACTTTCCGATGAAGCAAGCCAAATTACAGGTTCTATAGGTATGCTGCCAAGCGCAAGCCTTGGGGAAGGCTCATTTGGAATGTATGAGCCTATACACGGATCGGCTCCCGATATTGCAGGAAAAGGAACAGCAAACCCAATAGCCACAATACTTTCTATGGCTATGATGTTAAGGTACAGTTTCAAGCTCAATAAAGAGGCAGAAGCTATTGAAAATGCAGTTGCAAAAGCCCTTGACAGCGGAAGCAGGACGCTCGATTTGGCCGGAGATGGCAGCCCGTATGTTTCTACGGAAGAAATGGGAAGGATTATAGTTGAAAATATATAATTAATCAGGTTGGACGGTCGCTTTTGTTAAGGCGGCCGTTTTTTGCCGGCATAAGTTTGTTGAGAGTAAAAATGTATTATATGCCGACGTGTAATAAGATATTTTACTATGAAAATCTTCGGTTTATAAGGGAATAGACGCTTAACATGATAAATTTTTCCGTCTTTCTGCTTTGCAAGTATTTGACGGAATTCGCGGATTTTCCTTTGGAAAATGCCGCGTTCCGTTTCTCTAAATCGTTTTATACATTTGCCTGCATTTTGTGACTTGAACAACAAAAAAATTTCTCCATGCAGAGTTGAAGAGTTAAGGACGGTATCAGAGGTTTAAGAGCAAAGAAAAGTATTTATGTGCAGACGAAACGGCATTAAATGCTTTTGACAACGCTGTGACGCTAAAGCTGTTATCAAAGGTGTATACTCTTGTAAACTAAAAGCGGCAATGTTAAAATTATATGGAAATAATCTGAAGGATAGCTTTTATAATGCTCTATTTTTTACGGTATATTATGTTTATTGGAAAAATACAGTTGTATAATTATTTATGATGTAATTTTGAGGTATTATACATGATTAGTCAATTTTTTTGATATTTGTATTGAAATAAGCTTAAATATTGAATATAATGAGGTTAAAAAATAAAAAGGGGCGGTTTTATGGATCCTTATTTTCTTGGGGTTATTATAGGTTCTTTAATTTCAGGAGCTATTGTAGGAGCTATACCTGCCATAGCCGGCAGTGTGAAAGGGAAAATAGGTTTGGCGTTGGGTGGATTTTTTGCCTGCCTTGTTTCATCCGTTATATTAGGGCTTATACTTTCAGTGCCTGTCTGCGCAGTATTTATGTATTTTATATTTAAAAATAATAAAAATGTTTCGGAAAAAAACATGAAAGATGATTTTATACATATGCCCGGAACATATTGTGCGAAATGCGGAGAAATGTTGGACGAGGGTTCTAATTTTTGCCGCAAGTGCGGAAACAAACTTAATTAAATTTTTAAAAAGCCGTTTTATAAATATTAACGGCTTTTTACTTTATTCATAAAAATCCATAAAGCAGTTAAAAAAACGTCGGTTTTATTAAATGTAATAATTTAAACTTTTTTTGCAACGAGAAAAATTTTATCCGTCAAAATGCTGAAAATGAAATGAAAATCCAAAACGGTTTTTTGTAGATAGATTATAAATGTAACGGTTACATTTTGTAAGGTTTTTGGAAAATGGGCTATTTACAAAAGTGTTTAGAAGCTATATCATATGTTTATGGATAAAAATGATATTAAAATAAGCGATACGTTTTTAAGAGTTGCCTCAAAGCTTTCTGAATTTGATGATAATTCAAAATGTAGGGTTGAGGATGAAGAATTCGTAAATACGGAAATGAAAATTGTAAAACTAATTAAGGAACACGACGGCATCCATATAACCGGTATTGCGGAGTTGCTTGGAGTTACAAAAGGGGCCGTTTCACAGGTGACTAATAAGCTTGAAAAGAAGGGAGTAATAGTAAAAGAGAAAGATATAAATAATTTGTCAAGAATTATTCTCAAGCTTACGCCAAAGGGCGAACAGTTATACGACGTGCATGAAGCATTCCATGCTGAGCTTAACGGTTTGATCGGTGAAATGCTTAAAAATTCCTCTGAAGAAAATAAAGCTTTTCTTAAAAATTTATTAGACGCAGTTGAAACAAAAATATTGAAAATACATATTGATTAGCCTGAAAGGCTGCTTTAATTAAAATATGGTATAAATGTATATTGTTTTTGATTTTCATATATTTGAATGAAAATAATTTATGCCGGTTTTATACGGCGTGTCTGTAGGAAGGTATATTAATCAGATATAATACAAAATGATAATTGAATTTAGGAAGGGGTGTTTTTATGCATAGTGTATAGAAGCTAAACATAATTATAATATGGAGCGGTAATAAGTAATTTTATAGTATATTTTTGTTAAACAAAGCGAAAGTTTAGAAGCTGAATACAAACAGAAGGGGATTTATGTAAAAAGTGTATAGTAGTTAAACATAAGGAGGTTGTCATGGTTAATTTGGAAGATATTAAATGCGCCGCGAAAAGAATTGCAAATTATGTGCACAGAACTCCGATTCTACATTCAGACAGTATAAGCAAAATGGCGGGAACAGATATATACTTTAAATGTGAAAATTTGCAGAAAACCGGTTCTTTTAAAGCGCGGGGGGCGTTTAACAGGCTTCTCATGCTGACTGATGAAGAAAAAGCAAGGGGAGTGGTTTGTTATTCATCGGGAAACCATGCGCAGGCCGTAAGCTATGCCGCTTCCGTATTAGGCATAAAAGCATGGGTATTTATGCCGGAAACAGCGGTTGCGGCCAAGGCGGCGGCGTGCAGGGGATACGGAGCCAAGGTTATCCTTTATGGAAAGACAGGAGCCGACGCTTATCCAAAAGCAATAGAATGTATGAAAGAAAAAAATCTTGTGTATATAGACCCTGTTGAGGATTACGGAATAATGTCGGGACAGGGAACGGCAGGCCTTGAAATAACCGAAGATTTGCCGGATGCAGACGCAGTTTATGTGCCTGTCGGCGGAGGCGGGCTTATAACAGGAGTTTCGGCCGCCGTAAAGTCCGTTTTACCCGGCGTAAAAGTTATCGGCGTCGAGCCTGAAAATATGAATTGCGTAGGCGCTTCGTTTGCAGCTGAAAAAATAACTAAAATTGAAAGGAAATATTCTATTGCCGACGGACTGGCAGGGGATTCTCCCGGTGAAAAGGCTTTTGAGGGCGTAATTAAAAACGTTGATGAAATGATTACCGTTTCGGATGATGAGATTGAAAAGGCCCTTACGCTTATTATTTACCGTACGAAAATGTTTATAGAGCCGTCGGCGGCGGTTGCGCTTGCAGGATTAATGAGCGGCCGCGCATTTAAAGGAAGAAAAAACGTATGCCTCCTTTCCGGAGGAAACGCGGATTTAAAAATTATGGCTGATATATTTGCAAAAAATGCAGTGAACTGAAAAAGAAAAGAGGGATAATTATTATGAAAACATTGCTGTTGAAAAAGGAAGATATAGAAAAAATTGTAAGTATGAAAGACGCCATAGACGCGGTAGAGGAAGGGTACAGGGCTTTTTGCAGCGGACAGGTTATACAGCCGGAATATATAGCTATGCCGTTTGACGCTCCGAGGGGAGAACTTGATTTTAAGGCCGGTTATTATTCGGGAAATGAAATAATTTCTTTAAAAGCTTCTTCGGGAGGATACATAAACAACCCGTCAAGTTATGGTCTTCCGGCGGGGATGAATACCGTTCTTCTTTGGGACGCAAGAAATTGCGCGCTTCTGTGTATTATGGAGGGCAGCTATATAACAGGATATAGAACGGGGGCGGCCGGGGCTGTGTCGGTGAAATATCTTGCCAGAAAAAATTCTGAAATTGTAACGTCGATAGGTACGGGAAATCAGGCGAGGAACCAGATCAGGGCTGTCAGCCATATAATTAAAATTAAAGAAATACATGCTTTTGACGCTTTTGCGGATTCGATGGAAAAATTTAAGAAGGATATTGAAGGTGAACTCGGAATACCTGTAATACTTGAAAAAACAAGCCGGGCGGCCGCCGAAAAGGCCGATATACTTATTACTACAACAAGAGGCAAAGGGCCGGTTATAGATGCGTCATGGGTAAAGCCGGGTACGCATATAGTTGCAATCGGCACTGACATGAGGGGAAAACAGGAATTTGATCCGGAAATATTCAGGGGCGCCAAAATTATAAACGATTCTATAGAACAGTGTGTCAAAAAAGGCGAAACATGGCATCCTATTGACAAAGGAATAATTAAAAAAGAAGATATTTATGCAGAAATCGGCGAGATTGTTATAGGTAGCAAGCAGGGAAGAACAAATGATGAGGAAATAACCATATTTGATTCTACCGGTATGGCTATACAGGATAATATGCAGGCTTACAAGCTCTATAAATCGGCATTGGATAAAGGCATCGGCACTGAGTTTGAATTTTTTAAATAATCGGAATGGATTACATATATCCATATAAGGATGTATGTAGTCCGAGAAAAATAAATTTTTGAGTAATTTTATCCGTATTGCCTTTGAGAATAAAGAACACATGGTTCATGTTTATTAAACATTCGGCGTTGATGACGATTGCGGCAGGTATATTTAACTTGCCGCATTTTGTATGGGCTCAAGGTCGGCGGCAGTTCAGGCATATAAAAAATTTTAATTTGCAAGGCGTAACGCCCGTCTTAAATATAGGAAGTTATTATACGGAAATTATACGAAAATGGTTATTTGAGTTAACATTATTTTGAAGTTATCAATTATCCATGTTAAAATCGATGATAGCTTCAGTTTACAATGGAACACACGCCCAACAAGGAAAAATTTTCCGCATTTCCGTGTTGCATACGCTTGCCATAGGATCAGCTATGCCGGCGCATATTCGTCTTGAACTGCAAAAAATTTTTCCTTGTGAGGCCGGAGAGTTTTAACGGATGTCAGCGGCGTAAGAGCAAGGCAAAGGCGGGCAGGCGTAGCGGTTCCTACGGTAAACGGCTTTAACACAGCTATTGCACCGCTGACATCCGTTAAAACCGTGTGTGCCATTGTAAACTTAAGCTATTTGTAACTCAAATAACAAAAAATTTTTCCATGCACAGTCAAAGAGTTGAGGACATCATCAATGATTTAATAACGGTAAAAAGCCGCCGAAACGGCCACAAATACTTTTGAATACCGATATTATAATACTGTTTTCAACCGTATTTGCCCTTGTAAACCAAAAGTATAAATATACATTAAAAATTAACTGCATTATTTTTAATCCGTTCGAACTTCTCGTTGATTTATGTCATTATGTTTCATCATATTCTGTTTTATTATATATTTTTGTTTCTTCCCAAGCGGAAATTGATTTGACAGTTAACCTAAAAAATCATCCGTTATCACAAAAGAGCTATATTTATATCCTACTATATGGGTTGTCAGCCTGCCAAACAGGGCCATTGCTTTTTCACAATCCTGCTTATCCATAATTGTAAAATGATAATCTTCACTGCCGCCGTCAAAATTGACAATGTACAGGTCTTTTAACTGTGCGGAAAGTTCCGCAAGCCATTCAACAATACAATCGTTGCAAGAGAATTTTTCCTTATTAACGGTAAACGAAAGGCCGCGCGCTGCTTTAATATTTTCAATATAAATAAAAAAGTCATCTAAATCAGGTGCGCCCGCATCAGAAGAAATAAAATAATATTGTTGTTTCAAAAGCTGCTTATCGGCATCGGCAACGTTTCCGAATGGATCGGCCTGATCTGTATCTTGTCCCGAAAGCACATACAGCACATCAGGGATGCCGCCATATTCATCTTCCGCATTCTCCATGCACTCTTTACACCGTTTAAAAACCATTTCATTGCGGCCGCAAACTATAATATCGCAAAACTTTTCTAATGCCTCGGATTGGCTTGAATTAAGTGTCATTATTTTCCCTCTTCTTCCTGTTCTATAACTTTTTATACTTAAATTTTTTCATGTCCCTTACAAAGCTTATATCGTCATTGTCTTAAAAATAGTTAAAAAATGAAGTTAGCTTCAGTTTACAAGGGAATACACGCCGCACAAGGAAAAATTTTCCGCATTTCCGTGTTGCATATACTTGCCATAGGATCAGCTATGCCGGCGCATATTCGTCTTGAACTGCAAAAAATTTTTCCTTGTAAGGCCGGAGGGTTTTAACGGATGTCAGCGGCAGAAGGGAAGGCAAAACGGGCAGGCGTAGCGGTTCCTACGGCAAACGGCTTTAAAGCTATTGCACCGCTGATATCCGTTAAAACCATGTGTACCCTTGTAAACTGAAGCTATGCAGGCTTCTCCTTCCGGCAAGGGCGCTAACCGTGGGAGAATAACGGCGCGCGGCATGTTCCAAAGGGAGAATTAAAGAGTCCGGTAAAGTATTTGCGGTTCCGAAGAACGGAAAAATTTACTGTTTGGAACAAGTATTCATTTGTAAAATAAAGACGCCTAATGATTAAATATCAAAGTTATAAATCACGGTTATTTAATTATTATATTGTTTATGATAATATAATAAAAAGTATAAAGGCTTTGAGGGGATATTATGGTCATAGAAAAAACTGTGTTTTTTATAAGGGAAATTATAAAAAGATACTTTAAGGATAAGGTGGGCGACAGCGCGGCCGCCTTGACATATTATTTTATTTTTTCTTTTTTTCCTATTGTAATTATGGGAAGCACACTTCTCGGATATGCGGATATTTCCACGGCCGAACTGTCAAATATGCTAAGCGGCATACTTCCTAAGGATGTTATAAAAATCGTAAATCAATACATTATTTATGTAACTCTTTATAAAAGCAAAAATCTGCTTATGGTAAGTATATTTTTCACGGTATATTTTCCGTTAAGGGCAATGTCAAAAATTATGAGCGAGATAAATATGGCTTATCAAGCTGAAAGCAAAAGACCGCTTTTTGGGAGAATTTTGCTTATAATTGTGTTCGCTATGTTTTTTGCGGCAGTATTTTTATCTTCCGTTGTAATGCTTGTAGTAGGGCGAAGGATACTGATGTATGTTTCCGAGTTTGTAAACATTTCCGAAGAATTTATTGATTTTTGGGTTCCGGCGCGATTTTTTGCTTTGGCGTTTATTTCCTTTGCCGTTATAACAATGCTTTATTGGATTGCGCCGGAGTGCAAAATCAAATTGAGGGAAGCGGTGCCCGGAGCGGCGGCGGCCGTTTTGGGGCTGATTTTTGTTTCATGGATTTTTTCTTATTATGTTGAAAACATAGGAAGCTACAGTATAGTTTTTGGATCGATTGGCGCAATTATTGTATTGCTGCTGTGGATTTACCTGATGGTTACCATAATTATTATGGGCGCCGAGGTTAACAGCGTATTAAAAATAATAAAGGAAAGAAATTTTTGATAATTAAAATTTGACATAACGGGTATTTTTTTATATAATATTTTTATTGCTATTTATTTAGAAATCGGGGAATGAAAAAGTATGGAACTTAAAGAGTGTATAAATTATCTGCTTACAACGGCACAGCATAATGTTTTCCAATACCTGAGCATTAGGCTTGCAAAATACGATGTAACGCCTTCCCAGTATGGCGTTTTAAGCTGCCTTTGGGGAAAAAGCCATGCAACCCCAAAACAAATAGCTGAAACTTTATGCCTTGAAACTTCTACTATTTCAGGCGTGCTTGACAGGATGCAGAAAAAAGAACTTATCGACAGGGTAATCAATAAAGAGGATCGCCGGGAAGTTCAGGTTATTATAACAGAAAAAGGCCGCGCTCTTCAGGAGCCTATTACTGAAATTATAGATTCTGTTAACGAAGAGGTTTTGAAGGATTTTACTGTTGAGGAAGTTGCTCAAATCAAAAATGCCTTAAGAAGGATTGCTTCTGTGGACTTTACATAAGCTTGACGGTTCTGCCGGATTAATAAAAGTTAGGTATTTCCGACATAGGGTTTTATATTTATTATATGGAGCAAGGCACATCAGTATAAGCAGGAATCTAAAGGAGAATTATACAATCTTTAAAAAGGAGTGTAATAATTTCCGGTAATTTTTAAAATTTTTATTGCAGAAAATGTAAAATAGATGTATAATAGTATTCGCGGTTTTTGAAGCGGCATGAATAATAAAGCTTTACAGCCGTTTATAATTTTTACATAGCTTTTAGTGGAAGCGTATCGAAGAGGTCATAACGAGCCTGACTCGAAATCAGGTTGTCCTCCGGGGCACGTGGGTTCGAATCCCACCGCTTCCGTATTATTCCGCCTTATTAAGGCGGTTTTTTTATTATGTGTTTATCTTCAGTTTATAAGGTTGCGTATGGTTTTAATCGGCCGCAGAGGCGCACCAGATGCTTTTAAATCTACTTGCCGTAGGGTTGCGGCGCCTATGCATTGTTGTTTTGTCTTATGCCGATGCTGAAGGTTAAAGCTCTCCGGCTTTCACAAGGGGAAATTTTTCGCTGTTTAAGGCGTATATGCATGTGTTAAGCGGCTCATACAACCAAGCGTATGCAGTGCCTAAATGCGGAAAGCTTTCCTTGTGAGGCGTGTGCGCCATTATAAACCGAAACTATCATAATTTTATAGGAATATGTGTTAATCTTTAACATTGATGTATATTCTAAAGTCGTATTATTGCATTTATATTCTGAAAATTTTACTTTGATATAAAGGAAATGTTCCGAAAAACGCCTAAATAGTTTGCACTATTATAAACTAAAGGCGTATTTTTATATAATACATTACAAAATTGATGGGTTTAGTAAATGCATAGAAATATCATGGCGCGATAAATAAGCAGGAGAAATTTGGAAAATCATATTTTATAAATCGAACGCCGTAAGATTAAAGCAACTCGGATATATGGCTAAAAGGCGCAAGAAGGCAGCCGTTTGAGCGGCTGCCAAAGGAGGGGACCCGCATAAAACCAGCGGGAACAGAGAGTTTTACAAAAATATACTGTCTATGTGCATTTAAACATTTTAAGAAAGCGTTGCAATTAAGCGGTTTTCGGCAAAAGGAAGACAGACGTAATATGTTAAGCGCATTAAACCGCGGGTATATGTAATGTAATGACGTTTAAATGCTTAGGTTTCCGTCACTGTCGAATTCCAGGTTTTCAAGTTCTGAGATTATTTCGAGGTTTGGATTTGATTTTACTTCGTCAATCATTGCTTCGGAAACATATATATATTCCATTTCAAGTGTATTTTTTATCCGTATAATTCTTACATTTTCCTTGTCAATCTCATTGCAGCTTTTTATGCAAAGCTGGATTGCTTCACGGTCGTTGGCCATTATCATTGGGATTTTTGAAAAGTCGAGCACTGTTGAAGTTATAGTATTGGGATATGTGGCTTCCAAATTAAGTTTATTATATAGTTTTTGGCTTATAACATCGGCCATTCCGATACCGTGGGCATTTCCATGAGTTTCTTCCGTTAACCGAAGGACGGCTCTTTTTTGTGCTTTTATGCCTCCTGTGGCGTATGGTGTTGCAAATGTGCCGGTGATATTGGGATCCATTCCTTCGCCGCTTATATTTTTGCCGAATTCGTCCGTTATAAGCACGTCGCAGTCGTCAAAATAAATGCGCGGAAGATAGTTAAACGATTCTTTAAGAAGTTTCGGTTCCTCGCTGTCTATTTCGTCGGGAGTAAGGGCGACAAGCCGGCATGTTTCGTCAAAGCTGTTTTCCAATATTGCCAGGCCGAAAAGTATAGGGGCGTTTTTCATAATTATTCTGCCGAAGGCAGGCACAAGTTCGGCCATATATTTAAATCCGTTTTTATGGCAGCTTTCCGCGCCCTGCTGTTTGCCCAGGCCTATTGTCATAATTTTCATAAGGCCGCTTTCATATTCGCCCCTGAAAGCCGTGTGGGCTTTAATTCTACCGCAAAGTATGATGCCGTCGGATTCATATGCGTTCTTGTCGATTCTAACTTCCAATTCTTCGGGTCGCTTGTCGCCTATCGTCGTATGGCCTATAACTACGGTTTCCATAGACGACTTTATCGGGCATCCTACGCTTTCTTCAGTAACTCCGAGAGAGGAAAGTATTTCAAGCTGGCCTTCTGCCGTAGCTCCTCCATGACTGCCCATGGCAGGTACCACAAAGGGATTTGCGCCTTGGATTTTGCAGAAATCGGCGATGGATTTTATTATAATCGGAATATTGCTTATGCCTCTGCTGCCGCAGGTTATGCATATATTCATTCCAGGTTTTATTTTTGAAGCGAATTTATCATTTTCAAGTTGAGTGGATATTACTTTTTTAATATCTTCTTTGTCGATTTTGGGACGTGCGAACTTTTGGTGGACTTTTACCATTTTCGGTATTTTTATATCTTTCAATAGTTCGGATATAACTCTGTCGGACATTTTAACATCTCCTTAACTTAAATTTTTTAAACGCCGCTTGCGCCGAAAAGCCTTGGAAGTATAAGCGATATATCGGGGATATATGTGATAAGCATAAGGGCTATTAATGTTGCTGCAAGAAGTGGCAGGAGCGCTTTTACTATATCGCTTATATTTATTTTGGCTATGTTGCAGCCTACGAACAGATCCAGGCCTACAGGAGGGGTGATAAGGCCTATAGCTAAGTTTACGACCATTATAATTCCGAAATGCAGCGGGTTTACGCCTACTGAATTTGTAATCGGCAGCAAAAGCGGAACGAGCACTATAATTGCGGAGCTTGCGTCGAGGAAACAGCCCGCAATAAGAAGCAGTATGTTGATAAGCAGGAGTATTATTATTTTATTGCTTGTTGCAGAAGCAACCCAACCGGCAAGTGCGGCCGGGACTCCCTGACTTACCACTACATATGAGAATGCGGAAGCGCCCATAATTATAAAAAGTACCGTTGCAGAGCCTATTCCGGCTTTTGTAAGCATTTTCGGAATTTCTTTAATTTTTAGTTCTTTATAAAAAAACATGCCGACTACAAACCCATAAACGACAGATACGCCGGCGGCTTCTGTAGGGGTGAATATTCCGCCGTAAATGCCGCCTAATATGATAACCGGCATGAGTATTGCAAAAAACGCGCTTTTAAAAGCTTTCCATATTGTTTTTAAATTCCTTTTTTTCTGTACACCCCTGTAACCGTGTTTTTTGGAAATGAAATAGTTAAGGGCTATCAAAATAAGGCCGAACAATATGCCGGGAAGGAATCCTCCCATAAACATATTCCCTACGGAAACCTCTGCCTGCACTGCATATACAATCATAGGTATTGACGGGGGAATTATTATGCCTATCGATCCGGCGGTTGCCATAAGGGCGGCGGCGTATCTTTTATCATATCCGGCTTCTATCATGGCAGGTATAAGTATTCCGCCGAGGGCGGCGACTGTTGCGGGGCCGGAACCTGATATTGCCGCAAAAAACATACTTGTTATAATTGCCACAACGCCAAGGCCTCCTGAATAGGAACCGACGACTTCATCTGCAAAGTCTATAAGCCTTTTTGAAAGGCCGCCTGTTTCCATAAGCGAGCCCGCAAGCATAAAAAAAGGTATGGCAATAAGCGAATATGAGTCCGACGCGGCATACACAAGCTGTGGCACAAGTGAAGGCGGCAGCTTTCCGACGGCGAGTATTGATATAAGAGCCGAAAAACCGAGGCTTACGGCAATAGGGACGTTCATAATAAGAAAAATAACAAAAGTTATTAAAATAATCGGTACCATTTGCGACATCGTAAAACCTCCTTCCTTTATAATAAGCCTTCCGATATATGCATTTCTTCATTGTCTTTCCTGTTTTTTATATCGTCGATAAGCGCCTGTATAATCCTGATGATTGTAAGGGAGAAACCGACTACAAGGGATATGGAAACGTAAGCAATCGGCATCCTTAAAGCTATTGTCGTTTGCTGCGTTGCAATTTGTTTCCATGTTACGCCCGCCGAGAAGTAAATCATTATAACGCAAAATGCAATTACTATAAGGTATGATATAATTGAAAGCGCAAACTTTGCTTTTCGTGGGAAAAGGTTTACAACGGCGTCTACGCCCATATGGCTTTTTGTCCTGAATGCAATGCTTATGCCCAGGCATGAGCTCCAAACGAATAACGCCCTTAAAACTTCCTCCGACCATGGCAATGAAAAATGGAGAATGTATCTTGTTATTACCTGTATAAAGCATATAAGAGTCATTGCTATAAAGGCTGCCGACAAAAGAGTCTCTTCAATATGGTTAAAAATTTTTATAAAAATGTTGTCTTTCATTTTAAACCCCCTGTTAAAAAAGTTTTCCCGGCGGAGGTACCGCCGGGATTTAAGGAATAAATGTTTATTTGGCGGATGCTTTTTCTATTTCGTCTATAAGGCCGTCTACAAGGTCGGCGCCTAAAATTTCCCTGTATGAATCGTATACGGGCAGCGCCATTTCTTTGAAAGCGGCTTCCTGTTCGGGCGTAAGGGTAATTATTTCACAGCCTGCATCTTTGAAAGCTTCTACTTTTTCAGCGTCGGTTTCTGTAATAAGTTTATTTATGTATTCGGCCGCTTCTTTTGACGCTTGAATGAATATTTCTTTGTCTTCTTCGGATAAACCGTTAATAAGGTCTTTGTTCCACATTATAAACGCCGGATCCCAGCAATAAGTCCAATCGGTTATATATGGGCATACTTCATAAAGCTTGTTGGAATCTATGGCGGCAACAGGGTTTTCCTGTCCGTCTACGGTTCCCTGCTGTATGGCTGTGTAAACTTCTGACATATTAAGGATTGTAGGATCCGCCCCCCAAAGTTTGAATGAGTCTATAAGGGAATTTGCTTCGGGAACCCTTATTTTTAAGCCTTTAAGATCTTCTGGGGTTTCTACGGGACGTTTTGAGTTTGTAAGCCACCGCATGCCGTTTTCGCATATTGAGAAAGAAATACATCCTGAATCTTCAAGCCATGTCATGGCCTCTTTGCCGATTTCACTGTTGTTAAGCACTTCAAACCCGGTTTCCTTGTCAGGGAACATAAACGGGAGCGAGAATACGGCAAATTTTTCATTAAAGCCTTGATAGCTGAGCCCGGAATGGATCATAACATGCAAAGCTCCTGTGCCTGTCATTTCAACAATAGAGCGGTTGCTGCCGCCCGAAAGGGAGCCTGAAGGATATGCCTCAATATCATATCTGCCGCCTGTTCTCTCGTAGAGCAAATCGCCTAAATATTCAAGGCCAAGCTGCCAAGGATGTGTGTCGTTAAACGGATGCGAGGCAAGAAGCACCTCGGTTTCAACGTTTCCGCCGGAACCTTCAGACTGTGCGCCTTCCGTCGAACCGTCGGAAGAACCGCCGCAGCCTGCAAGCGCTGAAAGCGTTATTGCGCATGTAACGGCGAGAGCGATAATTTTTACCATTTTCTTCATAATATAACCTCCTCATAAAAATTATAATAGGATAATGACATAGTATCTCTATTTGTTGAAAATTCGATTTATCAAAAAGAGATCCTATGTTGGATTTAAAATATCACCATTTAAACAGTATGTCAATTTAAAAAGAATAAAAATCTTTTTTTTGACATTTTTAATTAAAAATACTATTATTTTTGTGTAAAACATACAATTTATTATTAGTGATTTATATGGTATTATAATTTATAACGGTTTTGAGCCGGCAATATATCATGTTAGAATAATATATTATAGAGATAAACATATTATGTATTTTTTGAAAATTGATAGTATGTCTTTCGTATGAAAAATATAAAGATATTTGTTATCGTATCGGAGGAAGCAGGCAAAAGAAAATGAAATATAGTTTTTCAAGGAAAAAAATTGGTATTCGCCAAAAAAATATTCTATGAAAAGATTTTAACTAGTATGACTATATTTTTCATAAAATACAGTCATATTTTTCTATATCCGAGAATGTGTTAACAAATTATTTGTTTCATAGGAAAAGCGCGCCGTATAATGGATGACAAACTTATTAAAAAACGCATAGTATTTTGTAAATGGCGGCAGGATGATTAAAATGCGAAATAGTACGGAGGTAAAATCGCGGTTATATAATCATGTAAATATATTCAACATATTTATGGACGACGGAAGAGAAATTAATTATAGAATATTCTTGTAATTTTATATGATTTTGTTAAACTGCAATAAAGATCAAAATCTTGAATTTGAATTTTTTATAATGTATAATAACTGCATTAAACGGAGAGGTGATCTAATGGGAATTTATATTTCTCTTGCGGAAGAAACCGCTGAAAAACTGAAAAATATGATTTTGGCGGAAGAAATATATAAGCCGGGGGAAAAGCTTCCGAATGAAAGCAATCTCGCCTCTCTTCTTAATGTGAGCCGAACGTCTATCAGGGAAGCCGTAAAAATTCTAATTGCAGGCAACATACTTGAAATTAAAAGGGGAGTCGGAACATTTGTAAAAGAAAACCCCGGGTTGGCATCTAATTTATTCGATATGATATATCTTAACGACAAAAAACAGGATTTAAAAGACTCCCTTGATTTAAGGCTTATATTGGAGCCGGCCATGATTAAAGCAACTATTGATTTTGCGACTGAGGAAGAGCTTGAAAGCATTTTTTATTATGAAAAGCTATGCCGTGAAGCATGCCTTTCAGGAGAACCTTATAAAGAACTTGACACGAAATTCCATAAAGCTTTAGCTACTGCTTCGCATAATAAAATATTTGAACAGCTGACGCCGCTTTTGCACCAATCCATAACAATCATCCACAATTCAATAAAAGATAAAAAAATTATAGATTCCTTTACAGAAAATGCCGTTATTTACCACAAAAAGATAACAGAGTGCATAAAGGAAAGAGATTATGCAGGGGCGGAGCTGTATTCGCGTATTCATGTATATAATGCTTTGAAAAATATAAATTTGATATAGACGGTATTTCTGCACGCAATGTAATATGAAAGCGGAATTTTAGGATTTAAAGATTAAATATATTTAGGGATTTACTTATATATCTATGACATTTAAAGGCGTCGATTTTTATACTCAAAATCTTTGCAGGCAATATTATAAATGAATTTTAAGGCCATTTGCATATAGTTTTTTATTCTAAAATATGTATGTCATACAGCTTAAATTATATATCTATAAACAGCAAAAGCAGGCAGAGTTAATTTACAGAAACATATATCGCAATTTTATGTATATAAATATGGCAGACAGTTTAATGATATTTCCGTGATTCCCGACGCTTTGTTATCCATTGAGCAGTTGAAATTGATGACTCTATATAAAATTAGCAATGCCCGCCGCCTTAATCAGGCGGCGGGCTTATTATAATTAAAGAATATTTATTCGGTTCCGTAATTGAAATATATGGCGTATTATTGAAAAATATCTGAAAAGGCCTGATTTTTATTTAAAACAAGTCTTTTTAAAGAGAAGCAAAATATTTTTCATTTATAAGTATTAATTTTTCGATATATTCTTTTGAAGGGCCGCCAGGGACATTTCTTGCTTCGACGCATTTCTCAACTTTAATGGCGTCGTAAACGCTTTCATCAAATACCGGGGATATTTTTTTATACTCTTCGATGGAAAGGTCGTCAAGGTTTGTATCGTTATTTATGCAGTAAAGCACAAGTTTTCCTATAATCGCATGAGCGTCGCGGAAAGGAACTCCCTGTTTGACAAGCCAGTCGGCGGCGTCGGTTGCATTTGTAAAACCGCCTTTCGCGGCTTCATACATATTGTTTTTTCTTACCTTAATGGTTTTGACCATATTTGTAAATACGGGCAGACACATTTTTACGGTGTCTATAGCTGCAAATACGCCTTCTTTATCTTCCTGCATATCTTTATTGTACGCAAGAGGGAGCCCTTTCATAGTTGTTAAAAGGCCGATTAGATAGCCGTATACGCGGCCTGTTTTGCCTCTTATAAGTTCTGCCATATCCGGGTTTTTTTTCTGCGGCATAATACTTGAGCCTGTTGAGTAGGCGTCGTCAAGTTCTATAAATTTAAATTCATGACTGCTCCACAATATAATTTCTTCGCAAAAACGGCTTAAATGCATCATAAGAATTGAAAGTGCATTTAAAAGCTCTATGCAGAAATCCCTGTCGCTTACACCGTCGAGGCTGTTGAGCGTTATGCTGTCAAAACCGAGGGCTTTCGCAACCATTTCACGATCCAACGGATATGTCGTCGCTGCAAGCGCGCCGCTTCCGAGAGGCATAATGTTTGTGCGTTTGTAAGTATCGGAAAGCCTTTCATAGTCGCGTTTAAACATTTCAACATAAGCGAGGACATGATGCGCAAAAGTGATTGGCTGCGCCCTTTGAAGGTGAGTATATCCGGGCATTATTGTATCAGTGTTTTCTTTTGCGGTATTGTTAAGGGATTTGCACAGTTCTGTTATAAGGGACTGTATTGCCGTAATTTCTTTTTTAATATACATTCGTATATCAAGGGCAACTTGATCGTTCCTGCTGCGTCCTGTGTGAAGCCGCTTTCCGACGTCGCCTATACGCTCTATAAGTATTGTTTCTATATTCATGTGAATATCTTCGGCCTTTTCATCGAATTCTATTTTGCCGTTTTCAATATCTTCAAGTATTTCTTTTAATGTCCTGCCTATAAGTTCGGCGTCGCTTTCGGATATAATGCCCTGCGCTCCGAGCATTGCGGAATGAGCGATGCTGCCTGTTATATCTTCTTTATACATGCGCCTGTCAAATGAAATGGAAGAATGGAAATGGTCCGTAAAACTGTCAGTTTCCCCTGTGAACCTTCCGCCCCATAACTTGCTCATAATATAATCATCCCTTCTTTAAATATATGAATACTATTTATTTGGCGTAAACTATTTGACATAAAAAATCAAGGCTGCGGACGCCGGAATTAAATTAATGTATTCCGGCAAATCCGGCCTTGATTATTATTTTAATTATTTATTTTCGTTCGCCTGTTTCATCATTGCGCGCACTTTAAGAGGAAGGCCGAAGAGGTTGATAAATCCGTCGGCGTCCTTATGATTATAAAGCTCGCCCGTTGTAAAGCTTGCAATAGACTCGTTGTAAAGCGAATATGGGCTTGTCGATCCGGCCGGGATAATATTGCCCTTGTAAAGTTTAAGCCTAACTTCTCCCGTAACAGTTTCGTTAACCGAATCAAAATATGCCGAAAGCGCTTCGCGAAGCGGCGTAAACCATTCTCCGCTGTATACAAGTTCTGTAAATTTTGTAGAGCATATTTCGTTCCAAGCTTGAGTTTGTTTGTCAAGGGTGAGGTATTCAAGTTCCCTGTGGGCATAGTAAAGTATTGAGCCGCCGGGCGTTTCGTATACTCCGCGGGATTTCATGCCTACGACACGGTTTTCGCAGATATCCTGTATGCCGATGCCGTTTTTGCCGCCTATTTCATTAAGCTTTGTAAGAAGCTCAACAGGGCCTGCTTCCTCGCCGTTAAGTTTTGTGCAGATACCTTTTTCAAACGTAAGCGTTACATATTCAGGCTTATCCGGAGCCTTTTCGGGAGAAACGCCGAGCTGAAGGATATGGTCGTAATTCGGCTCGTTTGCAGGATCTTCAAGTTCAAGCCCTTCGTGGCTCAAATGCCAGATATTACGGTCGCGGCTGTAGCTGTCGCCTTTTTTGACAGGGGCTTCAATGCCTCTTTCTTCAAGATATTTAACCTCGTCCTCGCGTGACTGCATTTTCCAGGTGTCAAGCCTCCATGGGGCGATTATCTTAAGATCGGGAGCGAGCGCTTTAACCGTAAGTTCAAAACGGACTTGATCGTTGCCTTTGCCCGTAGCGCCGTGGCAGATAGCCGTAGCGCCTTCTTTGCGGGCGATTTCCACAAGCCTTTTTGCAATTATAGGCCTTGCCATTGAAGTGCCGAGAAGATATTTGCCTTCATAAACGGCGTTTGCCTTAACGCATGGGAAAATAGCGTCGGTAATAAATTCTTCCGTAATATCTTCAATATAAAGTTTGCTTGCGCCGGTTTTGAGCGCCCTTTCCTCAAGGCCATCCGTTTCCTTGCCTTGGCCGACATTGCCGCATACGGCTATAACTTCTGCATCGTTATAATTTTCTTTAAGCCATGGGATTATAACTGTTGTGTCCAAACCGCCTGAATAGGCAAGGACAATTTTTTCTTTTGACATTGAAATTACCTCCTGAGATATGTACTTTTTTCACTATAAATTTTTTGTAAAAAAATAATTTTTTGCCATTTTTAATGCTGTACCAAATCATTATACATGCTATAATAAAAATATTCAATTATTTTTTTAAAAATCTTGCATATTATTAAAAAAGTATGTATAATTATGAAAATCATAATTCTAAAAAGTTTTATAAATGGGGGTAAAATATTATGATTAAAGCGGGAATAGTAGGGGCTACAGGATATGCGGGAAATGAATTGGTACGCATACTTATGCAACATCCTGAGGTTGAAATCAAAACGATGACCGCTCACAGCTATGTAGGGAAAACCTTTGATGAGGTCTATGAAAACTACAGGGAAATTAATGAAACGGTCTGTTGTGAAATGGATATGGACAGGCTTGCCGATGAATGCGACGTTATATTTATGGCTTTGCCTCATGGCGTTGCGGCAAAAGTTGTTACGGAAGACATACTTGAAAGGGCAATGGTTATAGATTTCGGGGCGGATTTCAGGCTTAAAAACGCCGATATATACGAGGCATGGTATAATGTTAAGCACGAGGGGCGCGAACTTTTGGAAAAAGCCGTATACGGGCTTTGCGAGGTAAACAGGGACATTATAAAAGGCAAACGGCTTGTTGCGAATCCGGGATGCTACACCACATGTTCCATACTTTCCTTAAGGCCGCTTGTTGCGGAAGGCGTTATTAAGACAAATTCGATTATTATAGACGCAAAAAGCGGCGTTACAGGAGCGGGCCGAGGGCTTGCGCTTGCAAATATGTTTGACGAATGTAATGAAACGGTTAAAGCATATAAGATCGCCGGCCACAGGCATACGCCTGAAATTGAGGAACAGCTTTCATACGCTGCAAAAGACGATATTGTTTTAAGTTTTACGCCGCATCTTATACCTATGAACAGGGGAATACTTGCCACATGCTATGCGGAGCTTAAAGAAAAAATGTCTTATGATGAAATAAAGGAAATTTACGAAAAGTATTACGGCAAAGAGTATTTTATACGCCTTACGAAAAGAGGGGTTTTCCCCGAAACAAGATGGGTTAAAGGCTCGAACTTTTTGGATATAGGCTTTGCTGTTGACGAAAGAACAAACAGGGTTATCGTCGTGGGCGCTATAGACAACCTTGTAAAAGGCGCGGCGGGGCAGGCTGTCCAGAATATGAACATACTTTTTGGGCTTGATGAAAAAACGGGATTAAGCTTTGCGCCTATTTTCCCGGCATAACGGAAGGGTGATATTATGTTCCGTGTAATCGACGGCGGGATAACCGTCCCTGAAGGCTTTAAGGCTACGGGAAAACATATAGGCATTAAAAAAGTTAAGAAAGATTTAGCGCTTTTAACAAGCAGTGTGCCGGCAAAAGCGGCGGGAGCATATACGACAAGCCTTGTTAAAGCGGCGCATATTTTATGGGATAAGGAAATAACCGACCGCGGCGGCCTTGTAAAAGGCCTTGTATGCGTAAGCGGCAACGCCAATGCATGCACGGGCAAAAGAGGCGTTCAGGATAACGCCGATATGGCGGAGTGTTTTGCCGGATGCATAGGGGCAAAAAAAGATGAGATACTTACGGCGGCAACGGGGATTATAGGCCTTGATATGCCGATGGATTTAATTAAGGCGGGTATAAAAGGAGCTTACGGAAACCTGTCTAATAAACGGGAGGAAGCAAAAAACGCCGCCGCCGGGATTATAACGACGGACACATTTTTAAAAGAAATGGCTGTTCAGCTTAATGTTGCCGGAAAAACCGTTAAAATCGGAGCCATGTGCAAAGGAAGCGGAATGATACATCCCAATATGGCGACAGTTTTAAGTTTTATAACGACCGATATAAATATCAGCCATTCTCTGCTTAAAAAGGCTCTTATATATTCCGTTAAGGAAACGTACAATATGATTAGCGTGGACGGGGCGACAAGTACGAACGATATGGCTGTTATAATGGCTAACGGATTGGCGGACAATGAAGAAATAAACGAAGAAAATGAATTTTATGAGGAATTTTGTGACGCTTTGTATTTTATAAACGAAAAATTCGCACAGGACATTGTACATGACGGCGAAGGAGCGGGAAAGTTTATACAAGTTAATGTTAAAGGGGCAAAAAGCGACGCGGACGCAAGGCTTCTTGCAAAAAGCATTGTAACGAACAACCTTGTAAAAACGGCTATGTACGGCGAAGACGCTAACTGGGGGCGTGTTATTGCCGCCATGGGTGCAAGCGGCGGATATTTTGATCCTTCAAGGGTAAATATGAGTTTTGTAAGCGAAAAAGGGTCTGTACTTTTAATGGCCGGCGGAGAGCCTGTACATTTTGATGAGAATAAAGCGGCCGACGTTTTAAGCGAAAGGGACATAACGGTTGACATTGAGCTTGGCGACGGCATACATTCGGCTAAAAGCTGGGGCTGCGATTTAGGGCATGAGTATGTGAGAATAAACGGCGAATACCGTTCGAGGACATAATATGGCGGATAATAATAAAAGCGGGTTTAAGGTAATTCCCGGCGTAGGCAAGGCCATGGAGCAGGATTTTATAAGGCTTGGCTATAAATGCGTTGATGATTTGAAAGGTCAGGATCCGGAAAAAATGTATGAAAAAATGTGTGAAATAGAAGGATGCAAAGTTGACAGGTGCGTATTATATGTTTACAGGCTTGCGGTATATTTTGCGGAAAATGACAAATACGATCCTGAAAAGCTTAAATGGTGGAATTGGAAATATTAAGGAGGATTATTATATGAAGGTTATAGACGGTTCAGTTACGGCTCCTAAGGGTTTTTTGGCCGCCGGGGCGGCTGTCGGCATAAAAAAAGGCGTTAAGGATTTAGCGCTGATTAAAAGCGAAGTACCGGCCGTATGCGCCGCATGTTTTACAACGAATGTTGTGAAGGCGGCTTCTGTTTTAAGGAATATTGAAATATTAAAATGCGGCGGAAAAATAAGCGGCATAGCCGTAAACAGCGGAAACGCCAACGCATGCACAGGTGAACTCGGGAAAAAAAGCAACGAGGAAATGGCAAAAGCATATGCCGACGCAATAGGCGTAACGGCAGAAAGCGTTTTAACTGCATCTACAGGAGTTATCGGCGCGGAATTTCCTATTGATACTGTCAGGGAAGGCGTTAAGAAAACGGCTCCGACGCTTGGGTATTCCAGGGAAAATTCCCTTCTTGCGGCCGAAGCTATAATGACCACGGATACATATTCAAAAGAAGTTGCGGTGCAGATTGAAATAGGCGGAAAAACCGTAACTATAGGAGGCATTGCAAAGGGCAGTGGAATGATACATCCCAATATGGCGACAATGCTCGCTTTTATAACTACGGACTGCAATATTGAAAAAGAAATGCTTCAAAAAGCTTTAAGCGAAGATATAGAAGTTACATATAATATGGTTTCGGTTGACGGCGACACATCGACTAACGATACGGTTGTCGTACTTGCAAACGGGCTTGCGGGAAATGAAGTTATAGACGGCGATACCGAAGAGTATAAGGCGTTTAAATCGGCTCTCCATTATGTTAACGAACGTCTTGCAAAAAACCTTGTGCGCGATGGGGAAGGCGCTACTAAGTTTATAGAAGTGAATGTGGCAGGTGCAAAAACCTGCGGCGACGCAAAAATAATTGCTAAAAGCGTTGTGTGCAGCAGTCTTGTTAAAGCGGCTATGTTCGGCGAGGATGCAAATTGGGGGCGCGTACTTTGCGCTATGGGATACAGCGGTGTAAAATTTGATCCAGAAAAAGTCGATATTGTTTTCAAAAGCGCAAAAGGCGATATATTATTGATGGATAACGGTACTCCCGTAAATTTTGACGAGGGAAAGGCCGCCGATATATTAAGCGAAAAAGAGATAACAGTCAATATCAAGATTTCGGAAGGAAACGAATGTGCGGCGGCATGGGGCTGTGATTTAAGCTATGACTATGTAAAAATAAACGGCGATTACCGCAGCTGACAAAAGGGGAGTATCAAAATGGTTGCAAAAAAACAGATTATTCAGGAGAACATAGCAAAAGCTCAGATACTTACTGAGGCTTTGCCGTTTATCCAAAAATTTTATGATAAAACAATAGTTATAAAATACGGCGGGAGCGCACTTATAAATCCGGAAATTAAAGAAACTATTATCAAAGATATTGTGCTTATGAAAATGGTCGGCATGCACCCTGTAATTGTGCATGGAGGCGGGCCTGACATCAATTCGTTTTTGAATAGGCTTAATATAGAATCTAAATTTGTGGACGGTCTTCGGGTTACAGACGAAGAAACAATGGAAGTTGCGGAAATGGTTTTAAGCGGTAAAATAAATAAACAAATTGTAACCGATATTGAGATGCATGGAGTTAAAGCCGTAGGCATAAGCGGCAAAGACGGCGGGACCGTAAAAGCGAAAAAAATCGAGAAAAACGGCGTTGATTACGGTTGTGTAGGCGAAATAACAAGCGTTGATCCGTCTCTTTTACAGTCCATTATATCTTCGGGCTTTATACCTGTTATTGCCCCAATCGGAAAGGACGAAAACGGAACAAGCTACAACATAAACGCCGATTATATGGCTGTTGCGATAGCCGGGAGCCTTAAAGCGGAGAAGCTTGCGTTCCTTACGGACGTTGAGGGAGTTATGAAAGACGTCGGCGATCCTTCAAGCCTAATGAGCTTTATAAAAGCGGACGAAGTCCAATCGTTTATAGACGACGGCACAATCTCTGGCGGCATGATTCCGAAAGTGCAGTGCTGTATGAGCGCCGTGAAAGCAGGGGTTAATAATGTGCATATACTTGACGGAAGGGTTGAGCACTGTCTTATACTTGAAATTTTTACGCCGGAAGGCATCGGCACTATGATTGAGAAAGGAAATGATAATAAATGAGCAGAATGGAAGAACTTGCCGCAAGAGGGGGAAAGGTTGTTATGAATACATACAGCCGTTTCCCGATAGCGTTTGACCATGGAAAGGGGATGTATGTGTGGGATGCCGACGGGAAAAAATATCTTGATTTTGTTGCCGGGATTGCCGTCAATTCGCTTGGCTACGGCCATGAAAGACTGGGGGAAAAAATAGCCGAGCAGGCTATGAAACTTATTCATGTTTCGAACCTTTACTATACGGAGCCTCAGATTAAACTTGCGGAAATGATTTGCGAACACAGCGGTTTCGACAAAGTATTTTTTTGCAACAGCGGTGCGGAAAGTATTGAAGCCGCATTGAAAATATGCCGTAAGTATGCTTCTATGAAGTCAAAGCCCGGACGAGATATAATAACCATGGAACATTCTTTTCACGGCAGGACTTATGGGGCTGTTACTGCAACAGGGCAGGAAAAATATCAAAAGGGCCTTGCTCCATTGATGCCCGGTATCAAGCATGTGCCGTTTAATGATATTGAAGCCTTAAAAGCGGCGGTAGATAAAAATACATGCGGCATACTTCTGGAGCCCGTACAGGGCGAAGGCGGCATACATCCGGCTGATAAGGAGTATTTGCGGGCTGTAAGGAAAATTTGCGATGAAAACGATATAGTTCTTGTATTTGATGAAATACAATGCGGCGTAGGGCGATGCGGGGAGCTTTTCGCACATCAGGCGCTTGGAGTAACGCCTGATGCGGCAACTTTTGCAAAAGGGCTTGCGGGAGGCGTGCCTATTGGAGCGTTGATGGCTACAAATAAGCTGGCCGAAGCGTTTAAACCGGGAGATCATGCGTCTACTTTCGGCGGCAATCCGCTTGCAACTTCAGCCGGCACGGTTGTGCTTGACGAGCTTTTTAATAACGGCCTTTTGGAAAATGTTAAAAAACAGGGCGAATATTTAAAAAATAAACTATTGGAATTAAAAGGGAAATATCCTATAATAAAAGATGTACGGGGCATCGGGCTTATGCAGGGGATTGAGCTTGGCATACCCGTGGCGCCTGTGATTGCCGAGTGTATAAATAACGGCCTTCTGCTTGTAGGAGCCGGAACAAACGTAATCCGTTTTGTGCCTGCATTGATAGTAAAAAGCGGGGACATAGACGAAGCTATGCGGATACTTGAAAAGGCAATAGTCCATTTGTGAAAAATTGAAAAGGGGATTTATCTATGAAACTGGTTACATATCTTAAAGACGGGACGGAGTTTGTCGGAGCAGTTACAAAATGCAGGCAGAAAATAATTCCGCTTAAAGAAAACGGGTTTAATTATAGTACGATGATTGAACTTATAGAAAAAATAACTGACGAAGAAAAGGAGAAAATTAAAAAACTTGCGGACAGCGGCGAAGGCGAAGGCAGGCTGTTTATGAAAGACGTAAAAATACTTGCGCCTATACCGGAACCGAAACAGGATATTATATGCTTGGGAATAAATTATATGGAGCATGCCGTTGAGTCTGTGAGGTATAAAAAAGAAGCCTTCGACGGCACAAGGGAATTTCCGGTTTATTTTTCTAAAAGGGTAAACAGGGCAAGCGGCGACGGCGATGCAATACCTAGCCACAGCGACATAATTGAAACCCTCGATTACGAAGCTGAACTTGCTGTTATAATAGGAAAAGATGCAAAAAATGTTTCAAAAGAAAAGGCTTTTGAATATGTTTTCGGCTATACCGTAATTAACGATGTAACGGCAAGGGAACTGCAAACGAGGCATAAACAATGGTATTTCGGTAAGGGATTGGACGGCTTTACACCAATGGGCCCTGTGATAGTAACAGCTGATGAAATAGCGGCTCCGCCTGTTTTGACAATTAAGTCATATGTTAACGGTGAATTAAGGCAAAATTCAAAAACAGATTTATTAATACATGATATAGCGTATATAATAAACGAACTTTCACAGGGGATGACTCTTAAAGCCGGAACAATTATAGCAACGGGCACTCCGGCAGGTGTTGGCATGGGCTTTGTGCCGCCTAAGTTCCTTGTACATGGAGATACCGTGACATGTGAAATAGAAGGTATTGGAAAGATTACTAACACAGTAGAATAAAAATTTTTAGGGAGGTTTATATGGACATTGTTATTATTGAACCACTGGGAATTTCGTTGGATAAAGTTAAAACTGCCGTTAAACCGTTAGAGGACTGCGGCCACAATGTTAAATACTATGAAACCCGCACAGAAGACGTTAATGAATTGGCGGAGCGCGGCAAAAGCGCGGATATAATCATTGTCGCAAATCTCCCGTTAAGAAAAAATGTTATTGAAAATTGCGGCAGGCTCAAAATGATTTCCGTTGCATTTACGGGGGTCGACCACATAGATACAGCATATTGCAAAGAGCGCGGAATAACTGTATGCAATGCTGCTGGGTACAGTACAAACGCTGTAAGCGAGCTTGCTTTCGGACTTGCGATTTCAGTTTTAAGGAATATACCTAAATGCGACGCTGCTGTCAGGAACGGAGGAACAAAAGCCGGGCTTGTGGGGAGCGAACTGTTTGGCAAGACTTTCGGCGTTGTAGGCACGGGCGCAATCGGAAGCCGCGTATGCTCTATAGCAAAAGCATTTGGATGCGATGTTATAGCGTACAGCAGGACCGAAAAAGAAGAAATCAGGAAGATGGGAGTTAAATATGTCCCGCTTAAAGAACTTTTGGAAACAAGCGATATAGTTTCTCTGCACGTTCCGGCAACAAGTGAAACAAATAAGCTTATAGGTAAAAATGAAATAGGATTAATGAAAAAAAATGCTGTATTGATAAATACGGCAAGGGGAGCCGTTGTAGACAGCTCAGCTTTGGCACAGGCGTTGGAGAGCGGGGCTATTGCCGGAGCCGGCATTGACGTATTTGAGGGCGAACCGCCTATAGATAAAAATCATCCCATTTTAAACTGCAAAAACACAGTTATAACGCCTCATGTTGCGTTTGCTTCAGACGAAGCTCTATATGCAAGAGCCGGTATTGTTGTTGAAAATATTATTAAATGGGAAAACGGTTCCGTTCAAAATTTAATATGCTGACGATAACAAAAAAAACTGTTGTATTTGCAACAGTTTTTTGTTTTAATTTACATTAGAATAAAATACAGATAAATGCAAATAATGCCAAAAGGTTGACGGTATTTGTCAGTATTGGTATAATTTATAGAATTAGTATATACATTAATTAAGGAGGAAAATAATGTTAGAGCTGAAAAACATTTCCTACACTGTTGAAGGTGAAAAGGATATAATAAATGATGTAAGCTTAAAAATCGAAGACGGAAAATTTATTGTAATCACAGGTCCGAACGGAAGCGGTAAAAGTACGCTTGCAAAAATTATTTCCGGGATTGTTAAGCCTACAGGAGGGAAAATACTTTTTGACGGCGTTGATATAACAGACATGGGAATAACAGAAAGGGCGAAAATGGGCATAAGCTTTGCGTTTCAGCAGCCTGTAAGGTTTAAAGGCGTTACAGTTAAGGATCTTATTGATTTGGCGTCGGGAAAAAATCTTTCTACTGCCGCGGCATGCAATTACCTTTCCGAAGTAGGCCTTTGCGCCCGGGATTATATTGGGCGCGAAGTAAACGCGTCCCTTTCAGGCGGCGAACTTAAAAGGATTGAAATTGCAACTATAATTGCGAGAAGCACAAAAGTTTCGGTTTTTGACGAGCCGGAGGCAGGAATTGATCTTTGGAGTTTCAAAAATTTAATTGATGTTTTTGAAAGGATGCATAAAGAAATAAAGGGGTCTATAATTATAATTTCTCATCAGGAGAGGATTTTAAGTATAGCCGATGAAATTATTGTGCTGGCAAACGGCGTTATATCATCAAGAGGCAGCAAGGATGAAATAATGCCGGCGCTTTTGCAGGAGGCTGAAATGGCGGCCGGAAACTGCAAGTTTTTTCAGGGGGGAAACTAAAAATGGTTAAAGATATAAAAAGCATATTGCTTGAAGAAGTTTCAGATCTGCATGGAGTACCGGCGGGAGCTTATAACATAAGGCTTAACAGCCGGCTCGACAGCCGCAGTTCAACAGCGGATATAGAAATTGTAAGCAAAACGGACAAAAGCGGTATTGATATAATAATTAAGCCGAATACTAAAAACCAGAGCGTGCATATACCGGCTCTTGTTACAGAGTCGGGGATACATGATTTGGTATATAATGATTTCTATATAGGTGAAAATGCGGATGTAGTTATTATTGCAGGATGCGGTATTCACAATGACGGAAGCGAAACAAGCGAGCATAACGGAATTCACAGGTTTTTTGTCGGAAAAAATGCAAGGGTGAAATATGTTGAAAAGCATATCGGAAGCGGCGAAGGCACCGGTGAAAGGATTATTAATCCTCAGACTGTTGTTGAGGCTGAAGAAGGCAGTTATGTAGAATTTGAAACAACGCAGCTTAAAGGAGTCGATTCTACAATAAGAACTACTACTGCACGTGCAAAAGCCGGCGCGACAGTTATAGTTAAAGAAAAAATATTGACTCATGGAAATCAGTATGCCGAAACAAGATTTACAATAGATATGGATGGCGACGACTCAAGCGTCAGCCTTGTTTCACGTTCTGTAGCTAAAGATAAGTCAAAACAAAAATTTGTTTCGGTAATAAACGGAAATGCGCGTTGTGTCGGACATTCGGAATGTGACGCTATAATTATGGATGACGCCGTTGTTACGGCTGTGCCGGAAATTACGGCGAATAATGTCGACGCATCGCTTATTCACGAAGCGGCTATCGGCAAAATTGCCGGGGAACAGATTATTAAGCTTATGACTTTAGGCTTAACGGAAGCCGAGGCAGAAGCTCAGATTGTGAACGGTTTCCTTAAATAAACCCGTATTTTAAATGGGAGGTGCGGTATATTATGGGATTTAATTATGTTATATTTTGGCTTATAATGTTTGCGATTTTTGTTATCGCCGAGCTTGTTACCTCCGGGGCTCTTATTTCGATTTGGTTTTGCTTAGGTTCATTGGCGGCAATGGCCGCCGCTAAGGCGGGCACGGGATTTATTGTGCAGATGGTTGTTTTTGTAGTTTTTTCTACAGCTTTATTAATACTTACAAAACCATTTATAAGGAAAGTCCTTAAGTTTAATCCAGAACCTACAAATGCCGATGCAATTATAGGCGGTGTAGGCGTGGTTGTTGAAACGATTAACAATATAGAAGAAAAAGGCGCAGTTAAGATTGACGGTAAAATCTGGACAGCAAGGGCGCTTGATGATAATATTATAATTAAGGAAGGCAGCAAAGTTAAAGCGCTTGAAATTAGGGGCGTTAAACTTTATGTGGAATTAATTTAAAAGGGAGGGCTAAAAGATGCCGGCATTTATCATTCTAGCAATTATTATACTGATTGTTGTAATTATTAACTTGAGAATTGTACCGCAGGCATATGTTTATGTAGTTGAAAGGCTTGGGGCATACCATGCCACATGGGGGACGGGTTTGCATATTGCAATACCGATTATTGACAGGATTTCAAAAAAAGTTAACTTAAAGGAACTTGTTGCGGATTTTCCGCCGCAGCCGGTTATTACTAAAGATAACGTTACAATGCAGATTGACACTGTAATATATTTACAGATAACAGATCCCAAGCTTTATGTTTATGGCGTTGATAATCCGATTAGGGCTATTGAAAATCTTACGGCTACAACTTTAAGAAATATCATCGGTGATTTGGAACTTGACCAAACGCTTACTTCACGCGATATAATCAACAGCAAAATGCGTATGATACTTGACGAAGCTACAGATCCATGGGGTATTAAAATTAATCGTGTGGAGCTTAAAAACATTATGCCGCCTAAGGAAATACAGGATTCGATGGAAAAACAGATGAAAGCGGAGCGAGAGCGACGCGAAAAGATTCTTCAAGCTGAAGGCGAGAAGAGAAGTGCTGTTCTTGTTGCCGAAGGCGAAAAAGAAAGTATGATATTAAGGGCCGAAGCCGCCAAAGCGGCCGCTATACTTCAGGCAGAGGCGGAAAAAGAAGCTATGATTAAAAAAGCCGAAGGCGAGGCTGAAGCGATACTTAAAGTTCAGCAGGCGACGGCTGAGGGTATTAAAATGATTAATGAAGCCGAACCGGGCGAAGGCGTTATTGCAGTTAAAAGCCTTGAAGCTTTTGAAAAGGCCGCCGACGGCAAAGCTACAAAGATTATTATACCTTCGCAAATCCAGGGGCTTGCAGCTCTTGCAACATCCATTAGGGAACTTGTTGTTGAAGATAAAGAAAACATCAATTAAATGGGACTTGTTTTAACCATTAGAAGTTTAAAAATCTAAGTGGAAAAGAAGCGGATCGGTTTATATGACGGCACTATTTCTATAAATCTGATCAATTAAAAAGCCGTGGTTTTCAAGATATAAAGTTTTGAAACCGCGGTTTTTTGTTATCAGAAGTATAGGCGATTAAAACAATCGCTGATTTATTTTGTAAAAAAGTCATTGATTGAAAACTGGAAATATAATTATATGATTTATTTAAATTTTCATATAGAAAGTCCGATTATACGCATAAATACAATATTTAAGAACTATTTATCAACTAAAAAAGCAGCTATTTTACCATGAGTTTACTATGATTGAATGAGCTTTGATATGACAGAAAAACAAGTGAGATTGAACAAAACTTTGTATCTCCCTTTTACATAACCAAAATATCATTTTACTATACGTTTTAACAATTTTTTGCTTTCTGTCATCTCGAAAAGAAAAATAATCATGGATATTTTTAATATATAATATGGAATAGCTGTTCCAATAAGTGCCTATAAGAATAAAAATTCTCTCGTTACTCAAAGCAAATCAAACTGCTGATGATTGTCAGAAAACACGCATATCTTACAACTTTAAGTGTTTCCGCCATACACTTTGATAAAATGTACGGATTTCTTTTGTCTTTTACAATAAATTTTAAAATATTATATGAAGGCAGTTATTTATATAAGGAAAGTTCTGTTTGCTTTATAATGTTAATATATGAAATACAATTGAATTTCTGTTTTATGCCTTAACTACGGCCGATTTGAATTATATACATAAATACAGTGTGTCATAGTTTTTGACAATCTGCGCGTTGGGGCAGTAATTGAAACGGTTTTTGTTATCCATATTAAGTTTAATGATTTAATCTGAATATACTTGTATGATTTGAAGTTATCTTCAGTACACAATGGTATATAGGTTGATGACGTAATTAGCCGACTAATAGCGGCGTCAAAAACGTTTGACGTAGCTTTTGCTACGAATGCATGCTTTTTCCTTTCTCTTAAACCGCTAATGCCGTCATCAACTCTTTGACTCCAGATAGGGGAATTTTTTTGTTATTCGAGGCGCAAATGCGCCGGCTTACCCATAGGTAAAGGCGTGAACAGCGTGAGAGCCGCGGCAAGCAGCGTTTTTCAAAGGAAAATTCGAGAGTTTACAGGCAAGTATTTGCAATGCCGAAGAACATAAAAATTTGCCATATGGAGCGTATATACCCTTGTACACTGAATGTATTAAAATTTAAAACATAGTATATAGAATATTATTTTTCGATTTTCGCAATGTTAAAAGGCGTTGTTTTTAACAAAAATATGTTAAAAACAACGCCTTAAATCATTCGTAAAATTTAGATTTTAAGTTTTTGCTAATATTGTGAAAAATAATTACTTCTTGTTTGAAGCTCTCCAGATACCGAATTTTTCTGCATCTTTGATAAGGCCGTCACGGAAATCAGGATGTGCAAGGTTGATTATTGCTTCAGCTCTTTCCCAAGTTGAAAGTCCTTTCATATTTGTGCAGCCAAATTCTGTTGCAACATAGTATGTGAAGAAACGTGTTAATGTAACGTTTGTTCCAGGTGTGAAGGAAGGTACGATCCTTGATTCAACTTTGACATTGCCGTCTTTATCTTTCCTTGTAGCTGTTGAGTTAAGGCAAACAAAGCCTTTTCCGCCTTTTGAACGGAATGCGCCGTAAATGAAATCCCATTGTCCGCCAACGCCCGAAATCTGTTTTGGACCTACAGATTCGGATGAAACCTGTGTATAAAGGTCGATATGGAGGCAGTTATTTACTGCAAATACTTTTTCATTCTGGCAGATTACGAACGGATCGTTTGTATAGTTTGCAGGAAGTTTCATGCAGCCTTCGTTTTTGTCGAGGAATTCATAGAGATCTGACGAACCCATGGCAAATGTGTAAACCATTTTGCCTTTGTTGAGCTGTTTGTATTTGTTTGTTACTTTTCCGGCTTTTGCAAGGGTCATAAAGGAATCCATCATCATTTCAGTATGAACGCCGAAATCGTTGAAATCTGATTTTGCAATAGCCTCGCCGATTTTGTCAGGGATACCGCCGATACCAAACTGTAAGCAGCACCTGTCTTCAAGTTCATTCATTACATTCTCGGCAATCTTAATGTCTGCCTCGCTTGCAGCTCCTTTTCCGAGAGATTCGAGAGGCTGATTATTGCCTTTAACTATTGCGTTAACCTGTGAAATGTGGATTGCAGTGAATTCTCCGCCGTATACAACAGGGAATGACTCGTTTTCTTCGATTATTACATAATCGCAAACTTCAAGAAGACCCGGAATGTAAGAGCAAGTTGTTGAAGTGTTGAAATAGCCGTTTTTATCCATAGGGCAGCATGCAATAAAAGCAACATTCATTCTTCTTGTCCTTACAAGACGGTCAAATTCATGGTAAGCGCCGGGAATATGATATGCATGCTGTTTGCGTGACTGTGCTGTTAATGAACGGTCGTCGATATCGAATACTTCCTGGTTAGGATCAACCTCAAAAACTTTCGTATCCATTTTAAGTGTACATGTTTCGATATGTATGTCGTGGAGCTCATTTTTCCTTTTTGCCAATGCGGCGTCAAGAGCAGGAGTGATTGTAACGAATTCGCCGTAGTAAACCCAGTCACCGTCTTTAACTACTTTAACCGCTTCATCTGGAGTTGTAAGTTTTGCTTGATATTGCTCTTGGAAATTTGTCATTGTAATATTCCTCCCTTTTAATAAATAAAAAGCTATTTGAAATATCAATATTAAGGCAGTCAATATCTGCCTTTAAAACCGGGGAAACTTTAATTTCCCCGGAAACATGAACTTTTTATATTAAAACATTTCAACAAAGCTTTGAACCCTTGTCCTAAGCTGTTCCATTGAACCTGCCTGCTGGTCTACCTCTATCATAAGGCTCCTTATACCCTCGTTATTAAACTGCTGATAATAGATTGGGTAGTCAAATTCTTCCGGATCGCAGAATTTCATCATGCATACGATTACGGCGTCGGCTCCGGTCTTTTTAACCATATCAATAAGCATTGGCCCTCTTACTTTGTCACGGTCTGTAGCGAGGGAACAGCCGTACATATTCTGCCATTGTTTTGCAAGGCGCATAAGAGGTTCTTCGCCATCCGGAACGTCAACGCGGAACTGCCTTGATTCCTGAGCAAGGTCGTCGGCAACAACCGTAAGGCCGAATTCTTCAAATATATCAAGCATTGAGTCAGGCTCGGCAGTGATACCTGTGAGAATTACTTTTTTGCCTTCAGCAGGCTCTTTTGGCATTGCTTTAAGCTCTGCAATAAGCTCCTTCACAACAGCAGTATGTTCTGCCTTATCCATAAAGAACCTGGATTTAATAACCGCATGGCGTTTTGCGGGAGTTATTGTTTTGGAATAGTCGCCTGCAATTTCGGTAAATTCGCGCATAACTTTGCGGTTTTCGTTGTAAACGTCTATAGCGGCGTTTATAGCTTCATTGGTAATTTTTACGCCGAGTATGTTTTCAAGTTTTGAACGTATGAGTTTATATTCTTCAACAAGGAAGTCGTTAGCGGAAGGCAGATTCCTGTTTTGAGGATGAACAAACTGTATTACAGGTGAAGCGCCTTTCCATTTTTGTCCCATACATTTTAATGTGTCGCAAGGAGAAGAAATTACAACGGCTGAAAGAATGTCGTACACGCCGTCGATTTCCATTTCCATTACGGACTGCATTATTGAGCATGCAAATGCCGGAAGATATGTGTTGGCTTTTGAAATTGTTTTCTGTGCTTTACCCCAACAGCCGACGGGAAGCACGCCGGCAGCGTATATGATTTCTTCAGGAGCATATACGGGAAGTACGCCGACTGCTTTTTTGCCTGTTTTGGACATAAAATCTTCAACGGCTTTTTTAGGATTATCTGAAAGTGCTTTTAAATTTGATATTATAGTATCTGCTTTACTCATTTTAACGCCTCCTTAGTTAGACTGGGCAGCTTTGTTCTGCTCCATAATTTCAGCCAAAGCCTGAACTCGTGTGTCAAACTGTGCAGGCGAGAAGTTACGAGGATCTGTCTGGTCGCCGTCGAAGCTTACATACGGCACGCCTGTCCTCTCCTTAACTATTTCGGCTGTTTCAACATTGAGGAAACTCATAAGCTTGCAGCTTCTGTTAAGGTGGTAAGCGATACCTGTTGAATTTGTGCTTGTAAGCACGTCGCTGATAACATTAACTTTGTTTTCAAGGCATGTATTGGAGTACATCTTGCAGTAGCCGACAGCCATTTCGCGCAAATCGCCGACTTCATAATGGATGCTCCATGCTCCAGGATACGTAGATCCTACCATGTTGCAGCCAAGGGATTTAAGCGATTTGTATGTATGCGAAAGGTATGGCCAGCATGCAATGCCTTCCCATGCAATACGATATTTTTCTCCGCCTTTGAATGCGTCTTCGCCTCGTGCAGCTTTGGCTTCGAGCTCTTCGGCAAGGGTTCTGAATGTGTCTTCAGCGGCATATTTAGCTCTTGCGCAAACGATAAGGGCCATAAAGTTGAACATGTCGAAGCCGTTAAGGGGCGACGGAACGGTAGCGGCCATGCCCATAGCCCTGTCCCATTCATGAACTGAACGCTGAACCTGTTTTTGAACTTCGACAAATTTATCATAGTCAAATTTTTTGCCTGTAAGCTCTTCAAGCTGTTTGATAGCGTAATCAAACTGATCTACAATGTAGGTTTTTGTATATTCAGGTATAGGCCATGTGTGTACATAAGGAACGTCAATTATAATGTAAGGGATATTGAGTTCCACAGCGATATTTTCATACCATTTAAGAAGGGTATTGCAGATGTTGTTGCATGTGATTATAACATCCGGCAGTGGGATCTTAGGAGCCGGACAGTTTTCGAGCGCTTCAGGAGTAACGCCTGTTTTTGCCTGCTCAACAAGCAGATCCATATATGCAAGGTTGATCCTCGCATAGGAGCAGATGTCAAGGGAATAGCCTTTCCTTTCGGCGATCTCAATCATATCGAGCGCGCCGTGCTTTGCACCGACGGCCGCGGCATGGTTTTCAGGATAAATCATGTGTATGCCCATAACTTCGCAAAATTCGCTTGGGGCAATAGAAGAAGACCAGCATACAAGTTCGCCTTTGCTTCTTGCATTCATCGCATCCTGATAAAGTTTGTCCTGATAGTATGCCAATTTTTGTTTTGAAGTCATACCTTCTGTTTCAGTCATTACAATCCCTCTTTCCTTATTTAGTATTTGATTTTTTTGCTTCGTCATAAGCAAATAATGCGGCTCCCAAAGCGCCTGTAATCTGTGGGTTAGGCGCGACTATTACGGGGCGTTTAAGCTCGCGGCTTATCGCTTTTACAACGCCTGCATTCTGAGCGACGCCGCCGCCCATTACAACGTCGTTTTCAAGGCCTGTCCTATATGCTAGGCCGCAGGCTTTGCTGGCTACTGACGCATGGACTCCCGCAATTATATTTTCTTTAGAAACCCCGTTTGATAAATGTGAAATAACTTCTGACTCCGCAAAAACAGTGCATGTGCTGCTTACGCTGACAACTTCTGTCGCACGGCTGTCGTAATCCGCCATTTCATCAATATTTATTTCAAGCACCCTTGCCATAACGTCAAGAAAGCGACCGGTGCCGGCGGCGCATTTGTCGTTCATAAAGAACTGGCTTACGGCGCCCCTTGCGTCAAGGCGTATAGCCTTGGCATCCTGGCCGCCTATATCTATTATAGTTCTTGCTGTTGGTACGAGGTGAAAAATACCTTTGGCATGGCAGCTTATTTCGCTTATTTGTTTATCCGCTTTTTCAAAAGCAAACCTTCCGTAGCCTGTGGCAACGATTTTTGACATGTCGCCAAGCTCAAGGCCGCTTGTTTTTAACGCATCTTCCAGAGCCCTTTGCGGGCCCGATGAACCTGTGCCGAACTGTATAACACTGGCAGCAACGATATCGGTTCCGTCTTTAAGTATAACGACTTTCGATGAAGCGGAACCGATATCAATTCCCATAGAATACATTAAGACACCTCCTTAGTTTTACATTTAATGTATTTTTCTTACCGAATTTTACGACAAAATATAACATTTTGTTATCCAATTAACTATGTTATAAAATAACCGTATTTAATATAATCTATACAAAATTTATTATATCCTTTTATGGGTTAAAAATCAATAGGAGCAACCCATTTTATTTATGGGCAAAGTATACAAATTGCCGTTGGAACATGCTGAATGTGATAAATCAGAAAGCATTTATTTGTTAAATATTTATCTTTTTTGTTATTTTTTTATCTTATTTTATTACTTTTTACAATAAAAATAAATATCATGATATTGTTTTTATGCGGTAAGACCGCGCGTTTTAATATTTTTTTGCATTAAAATCAATGGTTTTAATAATAACACAGTGAAGCGGCAAAAGTTTTTTTCAGTTTGGCTTTTGCCGCGTACTGAAATAACTTTTTTCACAAAATATTACACTCATTTTAAAAATTCTTTATAAAGTTCCAGTCCGTTTTTAAAATATATGTTTGTAAGTTTTGCCTCTTCCTCATCGAATTTGTCGCGCCCGTTTACCGGCGCGCCGCTTCTGTAAATCATAAACGGAACGGCGTCTCTCGCATGGGTTTTTGTGGCTATAGGCGTCGGGTGGTCGGGCATTATAAGGATTGTATATTCTTCGCCCATGTTTTCAAGCTGTTTTGTGAGAGGCCCTATTATTTGTCCGTCAATGTATTCTATTGATTTTATTTTATTTTCGATTTCTCCGCGGTGGCCGCATTCGTCCGGAGCTTCAACATGTATATATACATAGTCTGCGCCGTTTTTAAGCTCGTTTAGCGCGGCTAGGCATTTATTTTCAAAGCTGGTGTTTATATTGCCGGTTGCCCCTTCAACTTCAACAACATTAAATCCTGTTGAAATGCCTATGCCCTTAATGAGATCCACGGCTGATATGACGGAGCCGTTAAGGCCGCGTATTTCTTTGAAATTAGGAATTTCAGGCTTTGTACCTTCGCCCCAGAGCCATATTGAATTTGCCGGATTTAGGCCGCGGCTGCTCCTTGACTTGTTTATAGGATGATCTTTAAGTATGTCATAGCTTTTGCTCATAAGCTCAAACAGCCTGCCGTTTTTAGGAACGTAATCGGTTATTTTCCTATCGGAAATATCATGGGGAGGCGTGAGCCCAAGGCCGCATGGGCCGTTATGCCATATCATACAGTGCCTGTAGCTTATGCCGGCAAAAAATTCTATTTCGTCGGTTTTAAATGCATCGTTTACTGCCGATATAAGTTCAGCCGCTTCGGCGGTGGTTATTTCCTGGCTGCTGTAGTCTTTCATTGTTTTTTCGGCGTATTTTTCATCATCGGAAAGCGTAACAAGATTGCATCTGAATGCAATATCCGTTTTTGCCATGTCAATGCCTATGCTTACTGCTTCAAGCGGCGAACGGCCTGTGTAACATTCGGTTGCGTCGAACCCCATTGCGGCAAGGTTTGCTACGTCGCTTCCTGGAGATAGGCTGTCAGGCACGGTTTTTACAAGGCCCATTGTAGAAGTTTTTGCCATCCTGTCCATGTTAGGTTTATAAGCTTTCATCATTGTAGTTTTGTTTCCAAGGCTTTCAAGCGGATATCCGGCCATGCCGTCGCAGAGCATAACGATATATTTCATATTAATTTCTCCTTTTGATATAAAATTTAACCTTATTTATTTTAGGAAAATTATAACCCATAAGGAATATAAATTCAATAAGAAAAGAACAAAAGTCTTTGTACAGCGGCCAATTTCTTTTAAGAAAAAAGTAATAATTAATTAATATATTTCTGGTAGAAAGAATGTCCGCTATATGATAAAGTAAAATAAAATATTTTCGATTTATTTGAAACAAAATATTGTTTTCGATTGTCTAATATATAATGAAGGGAGGGGTACTATTGGGTGAAGACGTAATCAGGATCAATAAATTAAGAAAGGTTTACAGAATGGGCGATGAAAAAATTGTCGCTATAAATAATGTTTCTTTGAATTTTATTAAAGGTGAAATATGTTGCTTGCTTGGGACTTCCGGTTCTGGCAAAAGCACTCTTTTAAACTTGATTTCAGGCCTTGAAAAGCCAACTAAAGGCGAAATAATTATACATAAAAAACATATTGAACGAATGAATGAAGATCAGCTTGCAAAATTCAGGCAGGAATATATTGGGTTTGTGTTCCAGTCGTACAACCTTTTGGGGACGTTGACGGCGCTTGAAAACGTTACGCTGCCCCTTATATTTAAAAAAGTGCCCGTTAAAGAGAGGAAGGAACGGGCGATGGAGATGCTTAAAGCCGTGGGGCTTGAGGACAGGGCGAACCATAAGCCGTCGCAGATGAGCGGCGGGCAGCAGCAAAGGGTTTCCATAGCAAGGGCTTTTGTAAATAACCCGCAGGTTGTTTTTGCCGACGAGCCGACGGGAAACCTTGATACTAAAACGACTTACCAAATGATGGATTTGATGATGGACTTGGCCCAGAAAAACCGTCAGACGGTTATTATCGTAACCCATGATTTGGAAATATCTGTTTATGCAGACCGTATAATCCATCTTATGGACGGCAAAGTAGATAATATTAAGGTAAATGAAAACCGTGTTGTCAACAGCAGTGAACTTGCAGGAATTCATCAGTAGAAAAAGGACGGGGGAATAAAGATGGGAAAAAAGCTTAAAGCTTTAATGGTGTTTTTAGTTGTACTGCAAATGGTGTTTGGGGGAATGGTTAACGCTTTTGCGGAAGAAAACGAGGAAGATAAGGAGCCGGCAGGCCAGCCTAACGTAACCATTGTGAACGGTCCTGTGTTTGACGTTGTTGCAGGCGAAGTTAATGAGGTTAACATCAATGTTAAAAATTTAAGTTCAAGCATTGCAAAAAGCGTTGTTCTTATGCCCAAATTTGCTGAAATAACCGATAATCCATTAAAAATAACGACAAAGAGCGGTTCAACAAATATAGTTGGCATTTCAGGAAACGCAAGCCAGACAATAACGCTTTTGGTGGATGTTGACAAAACGGCTCCAACGCAGACATATACTGTGGATATCAAATTTTCGTATTTTAATACAGACGGGGTAAATTATGATTCAACATCCACGATTTATTTTAAAGTTAAAAATGTAAATACTGAAGGAAGCATGCTTTTGGAAAACTTTTCATTGGAACCTGACGGCCTTGAAGCCGGGGGAACCGGTAAAATAAGCGCCGTTGTGAGAAACCGCGGGCCGCTTAATATTTACGATGTTGAAGTGTCTATTTCGGATCTCGATCCGGCTGTGATTTCGGCAGTTGGAGAAAGCAGCAAAAAATTTCCGAACTTTCATGCCGGAACACAGGAAACAGTTTCGTTTAACCTTTCGGCAGGGGCCGAGGTGGCGGCGGGAAGTTATCCGGTTACTTTTAATATAGTCGGTAAAGATGAAAACAATAAGGAATATAAGATGTCGCAGAAATACTACGTTTCTGTCGGCGGCAGTTCTTCCGGAAAGAAGAGCGAACTTGAAATAAGGAACCTTGCCGAGCCTGAAGGAGTATACGGCGTTAATCAGAATTTCGACGTTGCATTTGAACTTTTCAATAAAGGCGATGCAGAAGCCAAGAATATTAAAGTAACCGCTAAGGAATACGGCGAGGGCGGAAACATTGTGCCCAAAAGTTCAAGCGTAATATCTGTTGATAAGCTTGAACCGGGAGCTTCATGCCCGGTGAGTTTTACGTTTGCGGCTACAGGGGCGTCTGTAACAAGAAATTATACTGTTGAACTTGCCGTTGAATATGAACAGAACGGCAAAACCGTTACGTTTAACCAGTATGCGGGAGCAAACGTATCAAATCCCGATAATGATAAAGAGGATGAGGACAAAAAGGAAAGTAAGCCCAAAATAATCGTAAGCGAATATAAAGCAGATCCGATTATTGTAAATGCTGGGGAAGAATTTGACCTTTACATGACGTTTTTGAATACTCACGCCGTTAAGAATGTTAAAAATGTTAAAATGTTCCTTACAATGGCGGAAGAAACTTCAAAGGATACTGAAAGCACAGGAAACGTATTTACTCCTGTTGACAGCAGTAATACATTTTATTTTGATTCCATACCTTCAAAAGGAACGGTTACAAAACAAATGAGGCTGTTTACGGTTCCCGATGCGCAGCCTAAGACATATACGCTTACGGTAAATTTTGAATATGAGGACGAAGAAGGAAACGAATATACGGCGACGGAACTTTTGGGAATAAACGTACAGCAGATGACAAAAGTTGAAACAAGTGAAATTGCCATGCCTCCGACTGCCGAGGTTGGAATGCCTGTTTCGCTGTATTTTGATTTGTATAATACGGGAAAAGTTGATTTAAGCAATCTAAAAGTCGTTATTGAAGGCGATATTGATACGACAACGAAAAGTGTGTATATAGGGAACTGCAAATCGGGAGAGAGCAGTTATTACGAAGGAAGTTTCTCTGTTTTAAACGAGGGTGAAAACAATGTTAAACTGACGATCTCATACGATGATCCAAGCGGAAAAGTTATCGAAAAGGTTTCTGAATACACAATAACGGGAACGGCGCCTGTTCCGGTGGACGATATGATGATGGAAGGCGAAGATATGAACATGGAAGGCGGGCAGAAAATGCCGGTTTCCATAAATGCGATAATAATTTCTATTATAGCGGTTATAGCGGCGGCAGTTATAGCTGTGATAATATATAAAAAGATTAAACACAAAAAAGCTGAGAAGTACATAGAGGCTGACGACGACATTTTCGACGACGAAGAAACGGACGGCGGCGAGGATAATAAATTAGACCGGTAGGAAGAAGGTGTGCAATGAGCAGCTTTGATATTATAAGCATGGCTATCCGTAACCTTTGGAAAAGGAAGCTTAGAACTTTTCTTACGGTGCTCGGCGTTGTTATAGGCACAGCTTCCATAGTTGTTATGATATCTGTCGGCATCGGCATGAACGAAGGCTATAAGGAACAGGCTGAACAAATGGGAAGCCTTAATGTAATTGACGTTTACACCCCATGGAGCAGCGACAGCGGCAAGAAAGTCCAGCTTGATACAAAAACTATTGAAGAAATCAGGAAAATACCGGGGGTTGAGGCTGTAAGCCCGACGATTAACGAATATTTAACGATTATAGACGGCAGGTATGCCGCCGGGGTAAGCGTCGTAGGAATAGATCCGGCGGCAATGGAAGCTATGGAGTATAAGATCGGTTGGGGACGCCCTCTTCAGGAAGGCGACAGCATGGCATTGGTATTGGGGGCTTATGCTAAAGAAGAGTTTTATAACCCTAAACAAAGCAGCAGATACAGATACAGCCAAAGCAACAATATAGAAATTAATCTTGAAGAAGATAAATTTAAAATTACGACTGATAGCGGCTATGGCACAAACAATGCCGACAACAGTATTAAGCCAAGCAAAATAGAGATTGTCGGCGAGATGGATCAAATGGATCAGAATGCGTATAATTCTTTTATGCCTATAAAGGATCTTGAAAAGCTTATTGACGAAAGGGACAAAGCCCAAGATGTGTCTGCAAAAGATAAACGGAAAAAAGGCATTTATGACAACCTTAAAGTCAAGGTTGAAAATATGGAAGATGTCGATTCCGTTCAGGAAAAGATAAAAGATATGGGATTTGAAGCGAGCAGTTTGAAGGAGTATCTTAATTATATGCAGGAAACAAGCAGGATGCTGCAGACAGTCCTTGGAGCAATAGGGGCTATATCCCTTCTCGTAGCGGCTATAGGTATAACTAATACAATGGTTATGAGTATTTATGAAAGAACAAGGGAAATAGGGGTTATGAAAGTTATCGGCGCAACTTTATCCGATATAAAGAAACTCTTTCTTACAGAAGCGGCTTTTATAGGATTTTTAGGCGGGATTGCGGGAATAATAATAAGTTTAATAGTTTCAAAAATCGTAAATATTGTTGCTGTCGGTATGGGGCAGGCTTCAAATATTTCACGCATACCGATATGGCTTGCTCTTGCAGGAGTAGTTTTCGCTACGTTTATAGGGATTTTGGCCGGTTATCTTCCGGCGAAAAGGGCAACGAATCTAAGTGCGCTGACAGCTATAAGGACAGAATAGCAGCAAAGCTATAAGTGGATAAAGATATTGCTGAAGGACGTTTTGTACATCAAAACGTCCTTTTTATATTGGAATTTTTGAATTTTGCCTGAACATGCGGGATTTTATCTTTTGGATAAAGTTTGTCTGCGGCAAGTCAATATAGAAAAATTTAACCGTTTGATAATATTCGTTTTAAACAAATTGTTTAGTTTCTCATTCAATTGTGCATATCTTTTACGGTAAGTGGAAGCGTTGCAGTATGCAGTCAAAAGAGATTTCGGAAACATCAGGCTGAAGTTTTATGATGTTTTGCATAATTTTATAATGCCATTTTTGTATATGGACAGTAAATATTAACATATATTAAAAAAATGATTTATAAACATATAAAAACGATATGTACATAGTGTATGTTTTTGAAAAATATAACTAGGCTAATATGTATAAAAATCGGCCTATATTATGTTGGATATAAAAAAATATAGTGAATAATTCACAATAAAGATTTGCTTATAAGAACAGAAATGTAAAACTTTTGTTGTTGAGGCAGGTTTATAGGATCTTATAATTGACTGTATAGTTACAATAGCGTTTAACATTAGATTAACAAACAGGTTTGTTATGAGTAATAACAGGATTTTTAACAAGGCGCGCACATATGATTATGAAATAATATTAAGAGGGGGCACAAGAATGGAATGAGTAGGGAGCACTGATTTGTAAATATGAAAGCAAAGCCTGTATGATATGGTTTTGCCAGAGTATTTTATACATGGTATAAGATGCCTGCGGCAGTTTTTAATATGACGAAAAAATAAAAGATGTCGTTATTGTTGCAGGAATCCAAAGGGAGAATATCTATGTATACAGACAAATGCAGAACTTGCAGAAATATTGGAATTTGATGAAATATCGGGACTGCTTTGTTAATACTGTGTCATTTTGAATTAATACCACACATATATGCTTAAAATGACGGCAGAAAAACATCGGTATGTTCTTCAAAAGGTATTGTATGGATGTTGCGGGAGAAAACAGCCGTTACAATCAATAGTTTCCAAAATTGTGCAAGCATGGCTTAGCGGCAGGCAATAACTTTTCTTAAATGAAACGGCGTAAAAATGTAAAATGGGTTCTTAAAATAATGATACGGCCGATAATTAGTCTGAAATACGGCTTTTCAACAATAAGTGACGTATATACGGCATAGTTTAACGATATGACGAAATTATTTTACAGAACTTTAGACAAATACAGACAGCAAAAGAGAAAATGATATATTTGAAATGCGTTTGCTTTGAATGATGCGGAATTTTGAAATATTGTTTCTGTTACTGGCTGTTTGCCTATCAATAAGAAAAGCGGTGCAGACAATTACATATAAAATTTAGCGTATTTTATATGCCTCCGCGTATTGGCGCCGGTATTTTTCCCGTTTTAAATATGTTGTATTCAATATAAATGCTTTTTTCAGCATTTTCCGGCAAACGAAAACAATGCGGGGAAATCGGCGGTGCGGGCTGTTACCGGTGTCTGAGAGTTTATGATTACGGCAGAAAAAGTATAAATTTTTTCCGATTTATTTGAGGAACAGTTTATCCTAACTGATAAAAATTGTGTGTTCGCTTTTAAACAAATGACTGTTTATAAGCGATGTGAGGGAAAAGGAAGGTGGTTTAATGATAACATCATCTGAAGGTTTTCTTGGTTTTTTAATTGCAACCATGGCAATAATTTTTTATCTGGAAAAGAAATATTCTGAAAGCAAATTCTTTAAAATAATTCCTTCAATGGTTGTTTTAATGCTTGTTGTAGCGCTTGCGGCAACATTTAAGGTGTTTGACGGAACGGCGGAAGGCGTTGTGGCGGCTCAAAATGTTATGTATTCAACATTTCTGCCCATGATGCTTACAATGTTTATGCTTACATGCGATATAAGGCATATTTTTAGGCTTGGGCCCAGAATGATATTGTCGTTTTTGAGCACTACGGTTTCAGTTCTGGTTGGATTTACGGTGGCATATCTTATTATGAAAAATTATCTGCCTGAAAATGCGTGGGGGTCGATTGCGGCAGTTACAGGTTCGTTTGTTGGTGAAACTATTAACATGCAGGCCGTGGCTTCCACGTTTGGCGTAGAAGGCGTCGATTATGTATATGCCGTTATGATGGACACGGTAGGTATAACAATCGTACTTTCGGTAGCTATGATGCTTATACCTCGCACAATGGCGTGGAATAAATTCTTTAAAGCATCTACAGACGGTATTGACGAAATTGCAAAAAGGATTGAAGAAGCTAATAAAGATCTGGATAAATCAGCTCCCAACATGCTTGATTACTGTATACTTTTTGCAGTAGGTCTTATCGGGACGGCCGTAATTAATTTTGTTATACCATATATCCCGGAGGTTAGTTTCCTTTCGGCAACCGGATGGAGGGTAGTGCTTTCCTCACTGCTTGGTATAGCTCTTGGATTAACTCCTGCACACAGGCTTAAAGGCGCGCAGGAAGTGGCAAAAGTTTTCCTTTATTTAAGCCTTTGCATTACAATGTCATATTCAGATCTCAGCCAGTGTACTGAAGCGCCGCAATTTGTTGTTCTTGTTCTTATAATGCTTGCAGTAATGTACATTGTATGGCTTTTGCTCTGCAAATTGTTCAGGTTTGACTGTTTCACCGCTTCGGTTGGATTTATGGCGAATTTCGGCGGTACATCGTCGGCTCCGGCGATTGCGGCTGCACATAATCCGAACTGGATTTCATTCGGCATACTGCTTGGATTTTTCGGAGATCTTGTCGGAACGGGAGTAGCCATAGCTTTTGGGAACTTCCTTAAATATCTTTCTATGATGTAACGCCGGTTAACTGTTATAATTGGGATGGTATTATTTGCCGCCGCTTGGGTGAAAGCGGCGGCGTTTTATCTATTATTACAAATAGTTTTTGTACTGTCTGCCATATAAATAAACGTGCCTGCCGTATCAAATTGCGGCGGGCACGTTTATTTAATCTATAATAATGTACTCTTATAATTTTTATATAATAAATAATTTTATTGTGTAAGTTCTTCAAACAGTTTTTTTACTGTAGTAATTTCGTTTATCCTATATGCGTTCTCACCGCAGAAAAGCAGCGAGTCCTCCGTTTTGCCTTCGGCGGCTTTTATTAAAGCCATGCTTATGCAATATGGCGTTGTGGCAGGATTGCAATGATCCATACAGTTAAAACATTTTGTAACTTTTTCGTTTGCCAGTTCGCGTTCTTTAACAAATTTGTTTCTGATAGCGCGTCCGGGCATTCCTACGGGGCTTTTTACAATAACTATATCGTCTTTTTTTGCATTTACATACGTCATTTTATATTCAAGGGGAGCGTCGCATTCTTCTGTTGCAACAAACCTTGTTCCCATCTGTACTCCGTCGCATCCTAAGGATATATAATGGTCAATATCGTTTCTGTCGTAAACCCCGCCTCCGTAAACAACGGGTATTTTGCGTTTATATTTTTCTTCAAAACTTTTTACATATTCAATAATACTTTTAACTTCGCCGTCATATTCATCCAAAGAAAGATTTTGCGCTTCTTCGGCGGAAAATCCTAAATGGCCGCCTGCTTTAGGACCTTCGATTACAACGAAGTCGGCTACTTTTTCATATCGTCTGTCCCAGAGCTTAAAAAGAACTTTTGCGGCTTTAAGTGAAGAAACTATCGGTGCAAATTTTACCGCCGTATCTTTTAAAAGCATAGGCAGCTCCGTTGGGAGGCCGGCGCCTGAAATGATTAAGTCTGCGCCGTTTTTCACACAGCACTCTACATATTCGGCGTAATTTTTAGAGGCGCGCATTATATTTACCCCTATAATTCCGCCTTTTGATATTTCTTTTGCTTTTTTTATATGGTATGCAAGCGCTTTTAAATTGGCTTTAAGGGAATTTTCCATGAATGTTTCATCCGTATACCCGGGCTGGGCCGCCGATATAACACCTATGCCGCCTTCAGCGGCAACTGCCCCCGCAAGACGGGAAAGGCTTATGCCAACGCCCATTCCGCCCTGTATTATAGGTACGGACGCAATTAAATCGCCAATTATGAGAGGCTTTAGCTTCATATTGTCATCTCCTAAACTTTGATTGTCAAATTATTTATTTAGGGTAAATATATTATATATTACCCATAATGTCAATAATATTGGATTATATTGTATATAATACATTCAATATAATCGGCTTATGACATATTTTATGTACATTATAACCATTGACGGCGGGCTTAATTTTAATTATACTTTGAATATCAAAATATTTGATATTCTTAGCTTTTTGGGAGGAAGTTATGTCGGAAACATTCAACGTTATTAATGAACTTATGGTTGACATTTATAACGATATTTTAAAAATCGAAGAAAATGCTTTCAAGGACAGCCGTTTTAACGATGTTTCCATAACAGAAGTACATACTATAGAGGCCATTGGTATGTACGAGCCAAAAAGTATGGGAGAGATAGCAAAGGCGCTTAAAATAACTGTCGGCACACTTACCGTAGCCATTAATAACCTTGTGAAAAAAGGGTATGTGGAGCGTTACAGAAGCGACAACGACAGGCGCGTTGTAAAAATAGGGCTTACAAAGAAAGGCAGGCTCCTTTTCAGGGTGCATTTAAGCTTTCACAGGGCTATGATTAATAAATGTGTAGAGGGCCTGACCGGCGAACAGGAAGAAATTTTAACCCAATCGTTAAAACGTGTAAGCAGTTTTCTGAAGGAGCATTATCATCTGTTGGAGTTATAATAATTTATTTTATTAGGAGCAAAGCTTATGTATTTTTCAAAAATTGTTTCAACAGGTTCATACCTGCCGGAAAAAATCATTTCAAATGATGATTTATCAAAGGTTGTCGATACGAACGACGAATGGATTGTGTCCAGGAGCGGCATCGGGAACAGAAGGTTTTCGCATGACGAAAATACATCAAGGCTTGCTGCAAACGCAGCAAGAAATATACTCGGCAAAATTAATAAAAGCCCGGAGGAAGTAGACCTTATTATTGTAGCGTCGGTATCGGCCGATTACATAACGCCTTCCGTAGCATGCCTTGTCCAAGCTGAAATAGGGGCTGTAAATGCAGTTGCTTTTGACGTCAACGCTGCCTGTACGGGATTCGTATTTGCTTTGTCCACAGCAGACAAATTTATAAAAAGCGGAGTATATAGAAATGCGCTTGTTATAGGAGCGGAGGTTCTAAGCAAGTACCTTGACTTTAACGACAGATCGACATGCGTGCTTTTCGGCGACGGGGCAGCCGGCGTGTTTATTGAAAGAAGCGAAGAAGAAACAGGATTGATTGCAGAAATACTCGGAAGCGACGGAGCAAAGGGCATGTCGCTTACAGGAGGATATTCGCCGGTTGTCAATGTGTTTAACGACGGTGAAAAAAACTATGATATATATATTAAAATGGACGGAAAAGCAATATTTGATTTTGCTACGCGCAAGGTTCCTAAATGCGTTAAGGAACTTATGGAAAAGGCGGGGATTGATAACGGCGATATAGATTATGTTCTTCCGCATCAGGCAAACAGCAGAATTGTCGAAATTATCAGCAGAAAACTTAAAATACCTATGGATAAATTTTATATAAATATGTATAATTATGGGAATACCTCTTCTGCAAGCATACCTATTGCGCTTAACGAAATGGCTGAAAAGGGATATTTAAAAGAAGGAACAAAGCTTGTTATATGCGGCTTTGGAGCAGGGCTTACATGGGGAGCCGCATATTTGAAATTTTAAAATGGCTAATAAATAAAATTTATTATAAAAATTATCTTAAAAATTAGGAGGAATTAAAATGGAATTTGAAAAAATCAGGGAGATTATAGCGGAACAGACAGGCAAGGATATTGAGGAAATTACAATGGAAACAAATGTAAAGGATGATCTCGAAGCGGATTCTTTGGATCTTTTCCAGATTATCAATGACATTGAAGATGAATTTGATGTTAAAATTGAAAATGTTGAGGACATCAAAACAGTTGGCGACGTTGTTAAGTTGGTTGAAGAAAGCAAATAATTTTAGTTAGGTGGAAACGACATGTATGCAGACATATGTAAATTGCTGAATATTAAGTATCCTATTATTCAGGGAGCTATGGCATGGATTTCCGATTCTTCCCTCGTTTCGGCAGTTTCAAATGCGGGAGGACTCGGCGTGCTTGCAACAGGACATCTTGACGGCGAAGGATGCAGGGAAGAAATTAAAAGGATAAGAAAAGCCACAGATAAGCCTTTTGCGGTTAATATTATGCTTTTAAGCCAGTTTGCAGATGAAATTGCACAGGTAGTATGCGAAGAGAGAGTTCCCGTTGTTACTACGGGAGCGGGAAGCCCCGGGAAATATATGAAGGCTTTTAAAGAAGCCGGGATCAAAGTTGTCCCTGTTGCGGCGTCGGTTGCTATTGCAAAAAGGATGGCAAAGGACGGAGCCGACGCAGTTGTGGCTGAAGGATGCGAATCCGGAGGCCATGTCGGGAAAATTACGACTATGGCGCTTGTGCCGCAGGTTGTCGATGCAGTCGATATACCTGTTATTGCAGCCGGAGGAATTGCCGACGGACGCGGAATTGCGGCGGCAATGATGCTCGGCGCAAGCGGCGTGCAGATTGGGACAAGGTTCCTTGTGGCAAAGGAGTGTACAATACATCAAAATTATAAAGACAGGATTATTAAGGCAAAAGACATTGACACCACAACCACCGGCCAGTCTACAGGACATCCTGTAAGGGTTATAAGAAATAAGCTTGCAAGGGAATATGAAGCCCTTGAAAAGAAAAACGCCCCGGTTGAGGAACTTGAAGAACTCGGCAGAGGAGCTTTAAGGCGTGCGGTTAAGGAAGGCGATATGGATTTTGGTTCTGTTATGTCGGGGCAGATAGCGGGCCTTGTTAATAAAGAACAAACGGCGGCTGAAATACTTGAAGAACTCTACGGCCAATACATCGGTATTTTGAATAATTTTTACAAGCAGCACACCGTCTAAAAAGCGTGCATGTATAATTATGGCAGAGCGGCGCCAAACTCTATGATGCCGCCGGTTTAATATTAAAATCCGAATCAATTCGGGCGGACTTTTGCGTGGAAGTTTTAAAGAAATATACAGAAGTTTTTTACGGAATATTAAGATATGATTTATGTTTATGCGGGGTATTTTAGAAATACCCCGTATTGTAAATAGGGATAATAATTTGGGACAATATTCGAGGGTGTGGAAAAATGAAAATTGCTTTTATGTTCAGCGGCCAAGGTTCGCAGTATGCAGGCATGGGCAGGGAATTATACGAAAATTTTGAATGTGCGAAAGAAGTTTATGACACGGCTGATGAAGCTCTTGGCTTTAAAATAAGCGAAATTATATTAAACGGCGGCGAACAGCTTGATAAAACAGAGTTTACTCAGCCCGCAATATTGACGATGAGCACAGCGGCTCTCAGGGCGCTTGAAGAAAAAGGAATTAAAGCGGAATATGCGGCGGGGCTAAGCCTTGGGGAATACTCGGCTTATGTTGCGGCGGGGGCTTTTGATTTCAAAGATGCGGTCGGCCTTGTAAGGAAAAGGGGACGTTTCATGACGGAAGCGGTACCGGAAGGCGTTGGGGCAATGTATGCCGTTATGGGACTTGAAAGGGATATAGTGGAAAAAACTTGCGATGAAATTACAGCAAAAGGCGGTTTCGTTTCGCCGGCAAATTACAATGCCCCGGGGCAGATAGTTGTTGCCGGGTATGCAGAGGACGCGCGGGAGGCGGCTGAAAGGCTCAAAGAATGTGGGGCTAAGCTTACGGTTAAGCTTAATGTAAGCGGGCCTTTCCATACGGCGCTTTTAAAACCGGCAAGCGATAAACTTGCCGCCGAGCTTGAAAATATAGATATACATAACATGAATATACCGGTTCTGACAAATGTAACGGGCGATGTTGTAGATGACGAATCTTTAATTAAGCCATATTTGATTAAACAGGTTATGAGCCCGGTAAAATGGGAAGATACAATTAAAAAGCTTTATGAAAAAGGCGTCGATACTTTTATAGAGATTGGGCCGGGAAAAGCTCTTAACGGTTTTGTTAAAAGGACTTTAAAAGGCGTTAAAATATTAAATGTAGAGGATATGAAATCTCTTGAAAAAACTTTGGCGTCATTGGAGGTATGAAAATGCTTAGAGGTAAAACGGTTATTGTAACGGGAGCCGCAAAAGGTATAGGAAGGGCTATTGCTAAAAAATTTGCCGAAGCGGGAGCAAATATCGTGCTAAATTACAGAAGCAGAATAGACGACGAAATAGTTAAAGAAATAGAAAGCTTCGGCGTCGAGTGTATGCCATACAAGGCCGATGTAAGCGATTTTAAGGAAGCGGAAAGTCTTGTAAAAGCCGCAAAGGAAAAGTTCGGTTCTGTGGACGTGCTTGTTAATAATGCGGGAATAACAAAAGACGGGCTTATTATGCGTATGAGCGAGGACGATTTTGACTCAGTTATTAAAACAAACTTGAAAGGCGCTTTCAATACGATACGCGCCGCTTCCAACATTATGCTTAAACAAAGAAGCGGGGCGATTATAAATATGAGTTCCGTTTCGGGCCTTATCGGAAACGTAGGTCAGGCAAACTACTCGGCTTCAAAGGCAGGCTTAATTGGTTTAACTAAATCGGCGGCGAGGGAGCTTGCGGCAAGGGGCGTAACCGTTAACGCTATTGCGCCCGGATTTATCTCAACGGATATGACGGCTGTGCTGAGCGATAATATAAAAGATGAAATGATGAAAAATATTCCGCTTAAACGTTTCGGAGAAGCAGAGGACGTAGCAAAAGCTGCGGTGTTCCTGGCGGAAAACAGATATATAACAGGCCAGGTCCTCAATGTGGACGGCGGTATGGTAATGAACTAGGAGGTACTTTTTATGAAAAGATGCGTTATTACCGGTATAGGTGCGGTAACTCCGTTGGGAAACGACATTGAAAGCTATTGGAACGGACTTAAAAATGGCGTATGCGGTATAGATTACATCAAAAAATTCGACACGGAAAATTACAAGGTTAAAGTTGCGGCTGAAATAAAAGACTTTGATGCGGAAAAATATGTTCCTAAAAAAGAACTTAAGAGAAACGATATGTTTTCTATTTACGGCATTGCGGCGGCTATGCAGGCATTTGAGATGAGCGGTCTTAAAGAAGGTGATATAGATCCGGATCGCTTTGGCGTCATTGTTGGAAGCGGCATAGGCGGACTTTTTACAATGGAAGAACAAATCCTTAAAATGGGTGAAAAAGGTCCTTCAAAGGTTTCGCCTCTTTTTATACCTATGACAATAGGAAATATGGCGTCCGGAAATATTGCTTTAAAATTCGGTGCAAAAGGCATATGTTCTTCAGTTGTTACAGCGTGCGCAACAGGAACAAACTGTATCGGCGAAGCTTACAGGAATATCAAGCACGGTTATCTTGATCTTTGTTTTGCAGGCGGTACGGAGGCGTCGATCAGCGGAATCGCAATTGCCGGATTTACAAATCTTACGGCGCTTTCAACAGAGCCGGATCCGAAAAAGGCAAGCAGGCCTTTTGATAAGAACAGGAGCGGTTTTGTAATGGGCGACGGCGCGGGCGTACTTATGCTTGAGGAATTGGAACATGCGCTTAAACGCGGAGCTAAAATATACGGCGAGATTGTGGGATATGGCGCGACTTGCGACGCATATCATGTTACGGCGCCTTGCCCTGACGGCGAGGGAGCGGCAAAGGCCATGGAAATGGCTATGAATGAAGCCGGTATTAAACCGGAGGACGTTTCATACATTAATGCGCACGGAACGGGAACACATCATAACGATATTGGGGAAACAGTGGCTATTAAAAGAGCTCTGGGCAGCGCCGCATACAAAGTGCCTGTTTCTTCAACGAAATCCATGACGGGCCATCTTCTCGGAGCGGCCGGAGCTGTTGAAGCAATAGCTTGCATATGTGCGCTTGACAATAATTTTATACCTCCTACGATAGGATATGAAACGCCGGATGAAGAGTGCGACCTTGATTATGTGCCGAATACAGGCAGGGCGGCCGAGCTCAGATACGCGTTATCCAATTCCTTGGGCTTTGGCGGCCATAATGCAGTTTTATGCTTTAAAAAGTGGGAGGGCTGAACATGGAATTTAACGAAATTAAAGAACTTATACAAATTATAGATACGTCAAAGCTCAGAAGCTTTGAACTTTCAAATAACGGCACATTCATTAAAATGAGCAAAAATATCGTAGAACAGCCTGTTTCCGGCGGAATACAGAATCAGACATATACTGCTGAAGAAATAAAGTCCGAACCTGCAATGGTTACAGAGGTGTCAGAACAGTTTGAGAATGGAAATGGAACAGCTGTTAAAGGCGGGAATTCTGTTACAGCGCCTATAGTGGGAACATTTTACGCAAGCCCGGCGCCTGATAAGCCGAGTTTCGTATCTGTGGGAAGCAAGGTAAAGAAAGGCGACGTGCTTTGTATTATTGAAGCCATGAAGGTTATGAACGAGGTTGTAAGCGATTTTGACGGCGAAGTGACTGAGATATGCGCCGAAGACGGCGATTTGGTAGAATATGGAATGAAACTGTTTACAATAGCGTAAGGAGGGTATAAAATGGATGATATAAAGGGCATAATGTCTGTCCTCCCGCACAGGCCGCCATTCCTGCTTATAGACAGGATTGAAGAAGTAATACCGGGCGAAAAGGTTGTGGCGGTTAAGAACGTAACCATGAACGAACCTTTCTTTGTCGGACATTTTCCGCAGGAGCCGGTTGTGCCGGGCGTACTTATAGTTGAAGCTATGGCGCAGGCAGGAGCGTACGCCGTTTTGAAAATGGAGGAATATAAAGGAAAAACGGCATATTTCGGCGGCATTGACAAAGCAAAGTTTCGCCAGAAGGTTGTGCCCGGCGATACTTTACGGCTCGAAGTTGAGATAATAAAGCTTAAAAAAATAGCCGGTATCGGAAAGGGTACGGCTTATGTAAACGGCAAAAAAGTATGTGAGGCCGAGATTACATTTATGATTGGATAATTGAGGTGGTTTTATATGTTTTCAAAAATACTTATTGCCAACAGGGGTGAAATTGCAGTCCGTATTATACGCGCTTGCAGGGAAATGGGCATTAAAACTGTGGCTGTATTTTCCGAACCTGACAGGGAAGCGCTCCATACCCAGTTGGCGGATGAGGCCGTTTGCATCGGCCCGGCAAAAAGCAAGGAAAGCTACCTTAATATGCAGAATATTATAAGCGCGGCTGTTGTAACAAAGGCGCAGGCGATACACCCAGGGTTTGGGTTCCTTGCGGAAAACAGCGTATTTGCCGGTATGTGCGAAGAATGTAATATAAAATTTATAGGGCCCAAAGCCGGCGTTATTGATTCGATGGGCAATAAAAGCAATGCAAGGAAGCTTATGATTGAAGCCGGAGTTCCTGTAATTCCGGGAAGCGACGGAGTTATAGATACGCTTGAAAAAGCAAAGGAAACGGCCGGCCGGCTCGGATATCCGGTAATGGTAAAAGCTTCTTCAGGCGGCGGAGGAAAAGGCATCAGGATTGTCAGGCAGGAAGAAGATCTTGAGAAGGCGTATGAAAGTGCAAAGAGCGAAACAAAAGCCGCTTTCGGCGACGATACAATGTATATGGAAAAAGTAATTGAAAATGCCCGCCATATCGAAATACAAATATTAGGAGATGAATTCGGGCATGTGATACATCTCGGTGAGCGCGATTGTTCCATACAAAGGAGAAATCAGAAAGTGCTTGAGGAAGCGCCTTCTCCCGCTCTTGACGAGAATGTGCGCAAAGCTATGGGCGAAGCGGCTGTTAAGGCGGCTAAAGCCGTTGGATATGAAAGCGCCGGTACGATAGAATTTTTATATGACAAAAACGGCAATTTCTATTTTATGGAAATGAATACCCGAATTCAGGTTGAGCATCCTGTTACGGAAATGGTGACGGGAATTGATATTGTAAAGGAACAGATTAAAATTGCGGCCGGAGAACATCTCCAAATAAAACAAAACGACGTTAAAATTAAAGGGCATGCCATTGAATGTAGGATAAATGCGGAAAATCCTGATAAAAATTTTGCGCCGTCTCCCGGTGAAATCGATTATATGCTTGTTCCCGGAGGGGGAATGGGAGTGAGGATTGACAGCGCCGTTTATCCGAAGTGCAAGATACTTCCATACTATGATTCTATGATTGCAAAAGTAATAACATATGGAAATACAAGACAGGAAGCTATTGAAAAAATGCGCCGCTGTTTGTATGAGTTTGTTATTGAAGGCGTTGATACTAATATTGAGTTTCAGGAAAAAATACTTACAAACAGTAAATACCAGGCCGGTACATTTGACACCGGATTTATAGCCGATGAGATCATAAAATAATATTATAAATTATATCTGCCTATGGTTTTACAGGAATACCGCCGTTTACTGTTTTATATGTAAACGGTATATGGCATGTTTTAACGACGGTAATATTTTGTTTTGCGCATTTGACGCTTGCAGAATATGGTTTGCCGGTATTATTGAGAATATCTGTAAGGCTTTGGGCGTTGGAATAATCAATCTATATAATAGCAGGTGACCTGAATGAAGCTTTTTAAAAAGAAAAACTATATAATTCTGGGCCGTTCGCCGGAAGACGAGGGCGTTTCCGACAGAAATGAGGAGCCTGTCGTTCCCGACGGTATGTGGGTTAAATGCAGTTACTGCAAAAAGCTTATATACAAAAAAGAGATGAACGAACTTAAAATCTGTCCAAAATGCGGAGGGCATTTCAGGCTTTCGGCAATGGAACGTATTGCCGTTACATGCGACGAAGGTTCATTTATAGAATATGATAAAAACATGGGGGCAAAAAACCCTATGGATTATCCGAATTATGAAAAGGTTATAGAGAGTGCAAGGGCAAAAAGCGGCATAAAAGACGGCGTAATAAGCGGACGAGGAAAAATTAACGGCGAGGATGCTGTTATAGCTGTTATGGACAGCAATTTTATGATGGGATCTATGGGTTCTGTTGTCGGCGAGAAAGTTACCAGGGCCATTGAGCGTGCCACTGAAATGAGACTTCCGGTTATCATATTTACCGTTTCGGGAGGAGCGAGGATGCAGGAGGGGATAATTTCACTCATGCAGATGGCCAAAACAAGTGCGGCCCTAAAAAAACACAGCAATGAGGGCCTGCTTTATATCTCGGTTATAACTGATCCGACAACGGGAGGCGTAAGCGCAAGTTTTGCAAGTCTTGGAGATATTATAATTGCAGAGCCAAGGGCGCTTATAGGCTTTGCAGGGCAAAGGGTAATAGAAGGCACTATCAATGAGAAACTGCCTGAAGGATTCCAGAGCGCGGAGTTCCAGCTTGAACATGGATTTATAGATAAAATTGTAAAGCGCACAAAAATGAAAGACGTTTTAAGTAATCTTATAAAGCTGCATAAACAAAAGGAGGCGGGCTTTAATGAGTAATGCTTCGGAAGTTTTAGCAAATGCAAGGAAGGTTACAAGGCCGACTTCTTTGGAGTTTATCCGCGAGATATTCGACGGATTTATTGAACTGCACGGCGACAGATGTTTTGGCGACGACAGGGCTATTGTCGGAGGAATAGCAAGCCTTAAAGGCAGAGCGGTTACTGTGATTGGCGTTCAGAAAGGCCATACTATAGAGGAAAATATCAAAAGAAATTTCGGGTCTCCAAATCCTGAGGGTTATAGGAAAGCTTTAAGGCTGATGAAGCAGGCTGAAAAATTTGGCAGGCCGGTAGTTTTCCTTATAAACACGTCAGGCGCATATTGCGGTATTGGCGCTGAGGAACGCGGCCAGGGAGAAGCTATAGCCAGATGCCTTTTTGAAACGGCAGGAATTAAAACTCCGGTTATTTCTATTTTTATAGGCGAAGGCGGAAGCGGAGGGGCTTTGGCGCTTGCCGCAGGCGACAGAGTTTGGATGCTTGATAACGGAATGTACGCAGTACTTTCTCCGGAAGGGTTTGCCAGCATACTTTGGAGAGATCCTTCAAAGGCTGGGGAGGCGGCCGAGCTTATGAAGTTAACAGCTAAGGATCTTATTAAAAACGGAGTTATAGAAAAAATTATTCCCGAAGCTCCGGAAGGAATCGAAAATAACCTTAGATTTACAACCGATATTATAAGGGAAAGCCTTATCAACGAATTTAAAGTTCTATGCGCAATGGACAAAGACGAACTTATCTGCAAGAGATATGAAAGGTTTAGGAAGTTCGGCGAATTTGAGGAATAATTAATTAAAGGCTTGTATTTTATTAATTGCGAATGACATGATTTTATACGTGTTTATGCAATATTCAAAGCTAAAGCCTAATGGATAAATAAAAGTTTATGTATATTTAAATACAATGCCGCGCTGTTTTTTGTTTGCGGAATTTAATATAAAATAGACGGTAAATTAATAGACAGTTTATAAAGTATTTGTTTGTAAACTGTAAACGAAATAAATTTAAAATTTTAAAGGCTTGGAACTTAGTTCCAAGCCTCAGATTGTTTTCATAAAAATATTGAACTTAGTCGGCACACTGCGTTTTAAATTTTTCGGCCTTTCTATCTCCAGATATATTTCCATTTTCCGCTGTTTATCCTAAGTATAAAAAGAATGCCGCGTATAAATATGTCAATACCTACCGCAATCCAAATTCCTATTAACCCTAAACCGAAAGGATATGCCATCACATACGCAAGGCCTATACGGATAACCCACATACCTATTATGCTAACCCAAAGCGAGAATTTTACGTCGCCGGCGCCGCGGCATATACCGCTTGCTACAACGGAGATTGTAAAAAATACTTCTGTTACAAGCGTCATGCGAAACGTTATGGTTCCCAGTGATATAACATTAGGATCAGGTGAAAACAGTCCGAGCACAAAGGGTGAAACTATAAACATCGGAACGCATATTGACAATATAAATATACTGTTTATTTTAAGTATCAGTCCGGCAAACTTATCGGCAAGCGAATAATTGTCAGCTCCCAGCGACTGGCCTACAAGGGCCGTTGCAGTTGAAGCAAATCCGTATGCCGGCAGATACAGCAGGCTTTCTATGTTATTTGTTAAGTAATGTGCCGCCAATGCAACGGTGCCTAGGCGCGAAACTATACCTGTCAGCGCTACCTGGCCTATAGAAAGCGTGCTTCTTTCAGCCGCAACGGGGATACCGATTGCCAACAGTTTTTTTAGGTTTGATATAGATACGCGGTAATCGCCTTTTATTGAGATCTTTACAGGCGAGTTCATCCGTACTATAAATATGAGCAGAAATATTGCCGCAAGTATTTTAGATATAAGCGTCGATAAGGCGGCGCCTTCGACTCCTAAACCGGCTCCGAATACGGACATTCCGAACACGGAACGCGTTGGATATATAAGCAGAAAGTTTCCTATTATATTGGCGATGTTTGCCGCGGCATTAATCAAAAACGGCGTTTTTGTATTTCCCGCCGCCCTGAAAATAGAGGAAATAGTTACCGCTATTGCTTGGAAAATAAATGTAAAGCCATATATGCGCATATATGTAATGGCCAGGGGGATAACGTCTTTTTCGGCGCCGAGCCAGTAAGGAAGCGATCCGGATACTGCAAGCGTAATTAAAGACAATATAAGTCCAAGTATAACGGCAACTGTTATGGACTGCCGCGTTATGCGTTTAGCCATGATTTTATTGCCTTCGCCAAGACTTCGTGCAACAAGAAACATAGAGCCGGCGCTTGAAGCCGTTATAAAGCCGTCAATAAGCCATATGGTTGATATGTTTATTGCGATGCTTGCAGTAGCCGCCGCGCCGATAGAGCCGACCATGGCTGTATCTATAAGCCCCGCAAGCGAGGTTAAAAGCTGTTCGGCTATTGCCGGAACTGATAATGACAACACGGTTTTTACGGGCTTTTTGCCAAGTTCGGTTATACTTTGTTCAGCCATAAATTGGCTCCTCCTTCCGCTAAATACATAACGTCGCTTATAATTTCTAATAATACAATGCAGGTTAAGGACGTGTATTGTTAAATTGATATAAAGAAAGCTTATCAAAGCTGATTTAATATACGGGACTTATATGAATTAGGGCCGTATTTATAAATTATGTTGTAAACTAAAAATTTATTGCCTTTGTTATGCCTTTAGAATTATGTTAAAATCCGTTTTGAGCAGGCTGGTATGTAATTGCGGCTGTTATATTTTTATAAACGACGGTTTCCTGTTTTCAAATATTGTAATGTATTTAAATCCACATTTCCTAAGCACATGATATGCTTTATCGAAATCGGCGGCAATATCTTTTGGTACGTGCGCGTCGCTTCCGACGGTTATTATCTCCCCGCCGAGTTCCCTATACCTTTTTACAAGCTCGGCCTGAGGATGGCAGTGGCCGAGACCGTAACGGAACCCGGAAGTATTAATTTCAATACCTTTCCCTTTTTCTATAAGCGTTTTTAATATTTCGTCGGTTATAAAGCTGAATTCGCCGTAATCCATAGTTCTGTCTTTAAATCCGCCGTATCTGTTTATAAAGTCTATATGCCCGTAGACATTGAAAAAGTCCGTATTTTTTACATTGTTAAGCACGTCTTTGAAATATCCCGCATAGGCTTCGTGTTTTGATTTGCCTTTAAAAAACTCGTCGGTGCAAAGGTCGAATTTATCGACGCAGTGGGTTGAGCCTATTATGAAATCATAATAATTTCTGCATGCAAGTTCTTCTATAAGGCCGTAAACATGGGGCTGTATTCCTATTTCAACGCCTGTCCTTATGACAATTTGGCCGTTATATTTTTCTTTAAGGCGCGATATTTCACAGGCGTATTTTTCATAGTCAAATAAAAAAGGAAATTCCGGATCGGGATAGTCAAAATCTATGTGGTCTGTAACGGCTATTTCCTTTAAGCCGATATTGATTGCCGTTATTATATTTTCCTCAATGGGTGTGCTGCTGTCGGAAGAAAAGCTCGAATGTGTGTGGTAATCTGCATAAAACATTTTAAATCATCTCCTCAAATGGAGAGTATATCATATTTTAAGTTTTAATCCATATATTTTTAAAATTTTTGCCGAAACTTTGCGTTTTTTTATTTTTGCAATTTGCCTTGACAGCATAGTTTTATGTGATATAATCAACAGTAGTTAAAGCGATGATGGGAAAAGTAGTTTTGCAGAGGGTTTTTAAAGAGAGAAAATGACACGGCTGAAAGCATTTTTATTAACCGGCAAAACGAAGACTGCCCCGGAGCGGCTCTAATCAAGCACGCGCGGCTGCGTTAAAGGCCATAATGAAGAGGTTTTATACAATTAGGGTGGAACCGCGGGAATAACAGCTCTCGTCCCTTTTTCTCAAAGCATGGGAAAAGGGCGGGAGCTTTCTTATGTTTTGGGATATAAATTTATTTTTGAAAGGGGAATATTTGAAATGGTTAAAGTAACTTTAAAAGACGGCGTAGTTAAAGAATATGAAAAGGCGGTAAGCGTACTTGAAATAGCCCAAAGCATAAGCGAAGGCCTTGCAAGGAACGCATGCTGCGGTATTGTAAACGGGGAAACGGAAGATCTACGCTTTGTGGTTGACAGGGATTCGGAAGTCAGCATATGCACTTTTGATGATGAAGAAGGGAAAAAGGCTTTCAGGCATACGGCAAGCCATATAATGGCACAGGCTGTGAAAAGGCTTTTTCCTGAAACAAAGCTTGCTATCGGTCCGTCCATAGCCGACGGGTTTTATTATGATTTTGACAGGGCAACGCCTTTTACAGAGGACGAGCTTGAAAAAATCGAAGCGGAAATGAAGAAAATTGCAAAAGAAAATATTGAAATAGAACGTTTTACGCTCCCTCGCGATGAAGCCGTTAAGTTTATGGAGGAAAAGGGCGAACCTTATAAGGTTGAACTGATTGAGGATCTGCCGGAAGGCTCCGAAATTTCATTCTATAAACAAGGCGACTTTACGGATCTTTGCGCGGGCCCCCACCTTATGTCTACGAAGAATGTTAAAGCCGTTAAGCTTATGAGCGTTGCCGGTGCATATTGGAGGGGAAGCGAAAAAAATAAAATGCTTTCGAGAATTTACGGTACTGCTTATACTAAAGCAAGCGAGCTTGAGGCGTACTTAAACCTTCTTGAGGAAGCTAAAAAGCGCGATCACAGGAAATTGGGCAAGGAACTTAAACTTTTCGCGCTCCTTGATGAAGGCCCCGGTTTCCCGTTCTTCCTTCCTAAGGGCATGGTGCTTAAAAATACGCTTATGGAATATTGGAGAGAAATACACAAGAGAGCCGGATATGTTGAAATTTCAACGCCTATTATATTAAGCAGGAAGCTTTGGGAGAACAGCGGCCACTGGGATCATTACAAAGATAATATGTACACGACGGTTATTGATGATGAGGACTTTGCCGTTAAACCTATGAACTGCCCGGGCGGCATGCTTGTTTACAAACAGGATCTTCATTCATATAGGGATCTTCCCATGAGGGTTGCGGAAGTTGGCCTTGTACACAGGCATGAGAAAAGCGGCGCCCTTCACGGGCTTATGCGTGTGCGCTGTTTTAACCAGGACGATGCGCATATATTCATGACAGAAGAACAGATACCGGAAGAAATAAGCGGCGTTATAGCTCTTATTGACGAAGTTTACAGGCTGTTTGGCTTTAAATACCATATAGAACTTTCAACCCGTCCCGAAGACAGCATGGGAAGCGACGAAGCATGGGAAACGGCGACAAACGGCCTTATTGCGGCTCTTAAAGCAAATAACATAGATTATGTTGTAAACGAGGGCGACGGTGCGTTCTACGGGCCTAAAATTGATTTCCACCTTGAAGATTCCCTTGGCAGGACATGGCAGTGCGGCACAATACAGCTTGATATGCAGATGCCGGAGCGTTTTGATCTTGAATATACTGCGGCAGACGGTTCAAAGAAACGTCCTGTCATGATACACCGAGTATGTTTCGGATCTATTGAAAGGTTTATAGGTATTTTAATTGAGCACTTTGCAGGCGCGTTTCCTACATGGCTTTCACCTGTGCAAGCTAAGGTGCTTTCGATTTCCGAAAAATATGAAGAATATGCCGAAAAAGTTGCGGGCGAACTTTCAGCCGCCGGCATAAGGGTTGAAACCGATTTAAGGGCGGAAAAAATCGGTTATAAGATAAGGGAAGCAAGGAATGAAAGGATACCTTATATAATCGTTGTCGGAGAAAAAGACCTTGAGGCAGGCAAAGTTTCCGTAAGGACAAGGGCAGGCGGAGACGAAGGGCAGAAAGATTTGGCCGAAGTTATCTCAAGGATGAAAAAAGAAATTGAAACAAGGGAAAATAATTGAATTTTATATTGACTTGTGAATTAAGATGTGATATACTCCCAGAGGTAACAAAGTAGAAGTATCCACTTCTCACCTTGCAGTTTAAGCGGCAACGGTTAATACAGAACTTTGATTTGCCTTTGGGGCGTATTATGATGTTTTGAGAGTGGATAGTTTTCTATCCACTTTTTTTATATTCTTTTGGGAGGTGCAGTGCGATTACTGAGTTAATGATTAACGAACAGGTTAGGGATAAGGAAGTAAGGCTTATTGATGATGAAGGAAACCAGCTTGGTATTGTTTCATCTAAAGAAGCGCAGAAGTTGGCGGACGAGAGGCATCTTGATCTAGTTAAGATTGCCCCAAATGCAAAACCGCCTGTGTGCAAGATTATGGACTACGGGAAATACAGGTTTGATCAGGCGAAAAAGGAAAAGGAAGCCAAAAAGAAACAAAAAACCGTAGACGTTAAGGAGCTTCGCTTATCTCCAAGTATTGATACTCACGACGTTCAGGTTAAGGTGAAAAAAGCTATCGAATTCCTTAAAAACGGTGATAAAGTCAAAATAAGCATACGTTTCAGGGGAAGGGAAATAGGACATTCCAAAACTGCTGTAGCTATACTTGAAAGTTTCGCTAACGACATTTCCGAATTCGGTGTTATAGACAAAGCGCCTAAAATGGAAGCAAGGAGCCTTGTTATGTTCCTGGCTCCAAAGGTATGATAAATTACATTTTACGGTTATTTAAGGAGGATATAAATTATGCCTAAGTTAAAAACAAAAAAAGCAGTTGCAAAACGTTTTAAAGTTACCGGAACAGGTCAGCTTAAAAGACATAAAGCCAATACTCAGCATATTATGGGTAAAAAATCAACTAAGAGGAAAAGGAATTTAAGAAAGTCTACATTAACAGACAAGACTGTTTTGAATTCAATCAAGAAGAAATTGTTACCGTACGTTTAATACTGTCAATATGATTAGGAGGAAGTTACAATGGCAAGAGTAAAAGGTGCGCTTAATGCGAGAAAAAAACATAAAAAAGTTTTAAAATTAGCTAAAGGTTACCGCGGGGCAAGGAGCAAACAGTACAGAACTGCAAAACAGTCTGTAATGAAAGCCATGGCTTACGCTTTTGCTGGCAGGAAACAGACGAAAAGGGAATACAGAAGCCTTTGGATTACAAGGATTAACGCTGCCGCAAGGCTTAACAATATATCTTACAGCCAGTTAATGCACGGCTTGAAATTGGCTAACATTAACATGAACAGAAAGATGCTCGCAGATTTAGCTGTCAGCGACGCTGAAGGCTTCACAAAGTTGGTTGACACTGCTAAGGCTAAATTAAACTAATACTATAACGGGAATTTATATAGATTTTATTAGGAGGAAAAACACGTGGCAAACATTAAATCTGCAAAGAAAAGAGTTAAAGTTATAGCAAAGAAAACATTAGTTAACAAAATGATTAAATCAAGCACGAAAACTGCTATGAAGAAAGTTATCGTTGCGGTTGAGGCTAAAGATAAAGAAGCGGCTCAGGCGGCTTTAAAAGGCGCAATCAGCGCTATTGACAGGGCGTATTCAAAAGGTATTTTAAAGAAAAACAGCTGTGCAAGGAAAAAATCTTCACTTACAAAGCTTGTTAACAGTCTTTAATTTGTAAATTTTATTAAAAACCTCCGAACATTTTTGCGGATACACAGGCCGCATGGATTTTTCGGAGGTTTTTAATATGGACAGGATATTTTCTGCTGTGTAATAAAATCTGTGGTCAGCCTATGCAGGCCGATACGACGTTATCGAAAAACAAACTTTATAAACGCAGTATACTTCTTAAAAATAAAAAGTGGTTCGTGTTTTTGAATATTGCCGAAAAACTTTAAAAATGCAAATTAAAAGAACATGAAATTTATCCGAAGCATTTTGACATGAAATTATCGGCGGCAATATAATTCCTGATTTTAAAGAGGCTGAAGTTTGGAGAAAGTGAAAAGAGGATATTTGATTTTCAGAAGAGACGTTTCGGAATTAGTCTTGAAAGTATATATTTTTTTGAAAGATTTTAATTTGAAAGGTTTTTAATAAAGATTACGATGTTTAACTGCATATGTATTGCCGAAGCGTTCAGCTTTCGGCTTTTTATTTTTACTCTTCACAGCACATTGCCGTGTGGAGTTTTTTTATCGCCCGTTTTTCTATTCTGCTTACATAACTGCGTGATATGCCGAGAAGCTTTGCGATTTCACGCTGAGTAACTTCTTCTTTTCCGTATAATCCGTACCTTAGTTCTATAACAAGTTTTTCCTGGGGCTTGAGGCAAGTTTTCATATTTTCATACAGGCTTTTTATATCAAATCCCAAGTCAACCGCATCGCTTACCGTTTCTCCGGTTTGGCTTATAACGTCTAGTATAGTTATTTCGTTCCCTTCTTTGTCACTGCTTATCGGGTCTTGAAGATACACATCGTTTATATATTTTTTTGTGGCTCTGAGGTGCATTAAAATTTCATTTTCTATACATCTGGCTGCATATGTTGCCAAACGTGTATTTTTGTCAGGATTAAATGAGGATATTCCCTTTATAAGCCCTATTGCCCCTATTGAAATTAAATCCTCGCTGTCCTTTGCGGCGGAATATTTTTTGACTATATGGGCTACAAGCCGAAGATTGCGTTCTATTAATATGTTTCTGGCTTCCGCATCCCCGTTTTTAAGCAGTTGGATGTATTTTTCCTCCTCCTCGGGCGAAAGTGGCTGAGGGAAGGAGTTGCTGCTATTGTAGGAAAAGGTGTATCCGCTGTTATTGTCCGACAAACAAACACCCCCAAAGGCTACCTTGAATATTAATATATTCATCTGCGGCTTTTCCGGTTACAAAAATAAATAAAATGTATAGAATTTTTTTATACAGACAAAATAACGGCAAGGTGGTGTTAATAAAATGGATAAAAAACAAAAATTTTCCGTCAGGACAGATTTGGCCGTGGAAGCCCGAGAAATAATTGAAGAAGAAAAGGGCGATATTGACGACGGCATAGTTGTAAATACCGAAGAAAATGAGTATATGGATATAACAACCGTTGAAATTATAAACGAAAACGGAAGCAGGGCCATGAGCAAACCTCTCGGAAGTTATATAACAATAGAAAGCCCCGGCCTTAGAGAAAACGATCCGGCATGCCATAAGGAAATAACAAGGAAGCTTGCTGAATGTATTACCGAGCTTTGTTCGGCGAAAAGCGATTCTACATTTCTTATTGTCGGCCTTGGAAACTGGAATATTACTCCGGATGCACTCGGTCCTAAGGTTGTTAACCGCATACTTGTTACAAGACATATGTTTGATACCCTTCCGGAAGAACTTGACGGAGCGGTGAGGCCGGCCGCAGCCGTATCGCCGGGAGTAATGGGCATAACGGGGATTGAAACGGGCGAAATAATCAAAGGCATTTCGGAAAAGATGAAGCCCGATATTGTTATTGCCGTAGATGCTTTGGCGGCAAGGCGCTCGTCAAGGATAAACGCGGCAATACAGCTTTCGGATACCGGTATTATACCGGGAAGCGGAGTGGGAAACAAAAGGCAGGCTCTTAATGAGGAAACTCTCGGAGTGCCGGTTATAGCTATAGGAGTTCCGACTGTCGTAGACGCGGCAACCCTTGTTAACGACACAATGGGAAGTATGCTTAAAGAAATGGCCAACGCCGTTGAAGAAGGCAGTGAATTTTATGAAATGCTTGAAAGCATAGATGACGAGGACAGATATCAGCTCATATATGATACTTTGACTCCATATGCAGGCAATATGTTTGTAACGCCCAAAGAGGTTGACGCGGTTATTGACAGGCTTGCAAAAATTATTTCCGACGCTATTAATATATCCGTCCATAACGGAATGACTATTGAAGATACTGCAAAATTTATGTAAATAACATATTTGCATTAACTTTACGCATATTCATACAAAATATATTAAAATATACTTTTCCGATGCTCAAAATAGCAAATCAAGACTGTTTTTGGCGCTGATGACTGAAAAGAAATTATTATGCCTTAAAATAAAAGCCCATTTTTTAAGGGCTTTTTTTGATATATAATTATAAAAAATACAAATTATAATGTATATTTTTTGTGCATATTTGGATATAAAGGTAAAAAAGACGTAAATCAACCTTGACATGACTATTAAAAAGAATTAAAATTAAAAAGGCGTACTTTACGCCGTTATTATGAATTTTACTAAGGAGGTGTTTCCCATAGACCCATTAATCATGTCAATTATTATTGGAGTTATTGGAGTGGTACTAGGCTTACTGATAGGCTTTAACTATAGAAAACACATTGCAGAAGCAAAAATCGGCGTAGCTGAAAGCAGGGCGGAAAAAATAGTTGAAGACTCCAAGAAGGAAGCGGAAGCAAAGAAAAAAGAAATTCTTCTTGAAGCAAAAGAAGAAAGTTTACGTACTAAGAATGAATTGGAAAGGGAAGTTCGTGAAAGAAGAAACGAACTTCAAAGAACTGAACGCCGGTTGATCCAAAAAGAAGAAACCCTTGACAAAAAATCAGATTCATTTGAGAAAAAAGAGGAACAGCTTAACAAAAAGCTTGACGAGCTTGAAAAACAAAGGGAAGAAGTTGAGGCGATACAGGAAAAGCATCTTCATGAGCTTGAACGAATTTCAGGACTTACATCTGAAGAAGCAAAAAATTACCTTTTAAGCACAATAGAAAACGATGTGAAACATGAAGCTGCTATTATGATTAAAGATATTGAATCCAAAGCGAAGATTGAAGCGGAAAAAAGAAGCAGGGAAATAGTCGCAAACGCGATACAAAGATGTGCGGTTGATCATGTTACGGAAACCACCGTATCGGTTGTACAGCTTCCGAATGATGAAATGAAGGGCCGGATTATAGGCCGTGAGGGCAGGAATATACGGGCTCTTGAAACTTTAACGGGAATAGACCTTATAATCGACGATACGCCGGAGGCGGTTATACTTTCGGGATTTGACCCCGTAAGACGAGAGGTTGCGAGGATTGCCCTTGAAAAACTTATTGTGGACGGAAGGGTGCATCCTTCGAGAATTGAAGAAATGGTCGAAAAAGCCAAAAAAGAAGTTGAAGTCATTATCAGGGACGAAGGAGAAGCGGCTACATTTGAAACAGGCGTTAACGGGCTTCACCACGAACTTGTACGGCTTCTCGGAAAACTTAAATACAGGACAAGCTACGGTCAGAACGTACTTAAACATTCTATAGAGGTTTCGCACCTTGCTGGGCTTATGGCTGCCGAAATCGGCGTTGATGTTAATATTGCCAAAAGGGCGGGCCTCCTCCATGACATAGGAAAAAGCATTGATCATGAAATGGAGGGGTCGCATGTAAGCATAGGCGTTGGACTGCTTAAAAAGTATAAAGAAAACCATATTGTTATAAATGCCGTTGAGGCCCATCATGGCGATGTTGACCCTCAAAGCATTGTGGCTGTGCTTGTCCAGGCGGCGGATGCTATTTCAGCCGCAAGGCCGGGGGCCAGAAGAGAAACTTTGGAATCATATATTAAACGGCTTCAGAAACTTGAAGAAATCGGAGATAATTTTAAAGGCGTTGAGAAATCATTTGCAATACAGGCTGGCAGGGAGCTTAGGATTATTGTTATACCTGAAGATACGAATGACGAGGGGCTTCCTGTGCTTGCAAGGGAAATCGCTAAAAAGATTGAAGACGAACTGGAATATCCAGGGCAGATTAAAGTCAGCCTTATCCGCGAAACGCGTGCGGTTGAATATGCAAAATAAATATATTTGAATTTTAGGACAGCCGGTTTTTACGGCTGTCTTTTTACTTGTTGTAAGTATGTATAGATATTTGAAGCTTCGGGATTTGTAATGCAATTTGCAATTTTTAAAATTTGTGTTATAATTATGTAACAGATTCGTATTATTAAATTAAAATAAAAACAATAAATAATATCAAGGAGTGAAGATATGAGAGTGGTTTTAAGAAGAATTTCCGCTTTTTTAATTGCCATAACTATAGCCTTGCCCGTATATGCGGCAAATGAAATCAAAAGCAGTTCTTGGTCTGAAGCCATTATAAAAGAAGCGTCAAGGAACGGATATGTGCCCGACGACTTGCTTCAAAAGGGCGATAAACCAATTACAAGAGAGGAACTTTGCAGACTTATAATGAAATTTTATTCGGTATATACAGGAAAAGAGATAAAGGCGGAAGGGAAATCCCCTTTTACGGACGCTTCAAGCCCTGAAATTACAGCGGCTGTGAATTTAGGTTTTGTTTCCGGTGTCGGCAAAGACAAGTTTAACCCGAACGGCCAGGCGACAAATGAACAGCTTGCGGTTATAATGTATAAGCTTATCAACGAGCTTTCCGTACCCCTTGAAGGGGTTTTTGAAAGCGACGGCAAGTTCAAAGACGACGCAAGTATATCGCAATGGGCTAAAGACGCTGTAAATGTACTTAAAAAGAACGGTTATATAAGCGGGTTCGACGGCAACTTCAATCCCCAAAAAGCCGCCACAGTTGAACAGGCGATAGTTATATTGTCAAAGATACCTAAATCCGGTGCAGATGAAAACAAAGGAAAACAGGAAACGAATCAGGTGCAAAAGCCTTCGGCAGAACAACAAAGTAGCTCTTCCGGCGCGGCAGATACAAAGCCGACTGAAAGCAGCGGGACAAACGCCGGTGAATCGGAAAAATCTGAGGAAAGCGGCAAAGCTGACGAACTTGAACCGATTGCGGAAATATTTACGATTGGCGACGTATCATTTACAATCGGCGATAATGTTGAGGATGTTAAAAGCGAATTGGGAGAGCCTGACAGGGTGGACAAAAATCTATACGGTTTTGACAGGTACATATACAATTCGGATTACAGCCGTTTTTTAATGGTGGGCATTGAAAACGGCAAAGTAGCTGAAATATTTACAAATTCGAAAGGATTTAAATTTGCTAACATTTCGGATTCAACGATGTATTCGTCTTTATTTGCAAGAAAATATGTAAGCCTTTCATCGGAAAAAGCTGTTTACCATGGAGATGGATTTTATTACACGGTATACTTTGACGCGGAAGAAAATAATAAAGCAGATTCTATCCATATTATAAGGGAAGGCCTTGAAGGCGACGCAAAGTTTTATACTGCTGAAAATGAAAAGTATGTCGAAAACGAATTATTTGATATGATAAACAGCGCCCGGGTTAAGCACGGACTGCCTGTGCTTATAAGAAACAGCGCTTCAGACGGCGTTGCTAAAGAACACAGCAATGAAATGAATACTCTTGCAAAGGGAAGCTATACAAGCAAAAATGGCCTTACTCCCTTTGCAAGAATGACGAACGCCGGCATAAATTTTACGATGGCAGCGGAAAATATATGTACTACGGCAACAGGCGACGCAATTAATATTTATGGATGGTTTATGAACAATATTTCAACGAGAAGCAACATCGTTTCAGACGATTTCAATGAAATCGGCATTGGCTGTTCAGCTTCAAAAGTATTGAACCGGTTTTATACTACAACCGATTTATTTAAGGGTTAAATAATAAGTATAATATAGGGGGTGTGCAGAAGCACACCCCTGAATACTTCAGCTAAGCATTTATACTATATTATAAAATTTATATTCATATATGGCCTTTGGGGACAGATTACTTGCAATTATTGCAACTGCCGGGCGTATAGGTCGCGGTGCCGTTTGCGTCCGATGGCACATAGTAGCTTTGCGGAGCGAAAAGGTTTGTGGGGAAATCAAGGCTGTCAAAGAATGCGCAAGGGTCTGACGTTTCCGGTGAAATTACCGTACATTCTTCCGGTATGCAGACTCCGCAGCTTTCCACGCACATATTTGAAATCCTGAAGAGCCTTACAACAGCAAATAAGCCTATTGTTGTGTTAACCCCTATCGGAGCAAGGTTCTGGTTTGAGGGCCCGCAGTCTTCCGGGCTTACTGTGCCGCAGTTGCAGTTGCAATTACAGTTACAGTTGCAATTGCATCCGCAGTTTTTACTGCATCCGCAGATTGAATTATTATTGAATGAATTTGTATTTAATACATTATTATTTACATTGCCGCATCCGCAGTCGCATGGGACGCATGTGCAGCAGAAGGCATTATTTGCCCCTCCTACATTGGTGCATGGGTAGCGAAGCGAAGCCGCAAGAAGTACGGCGTTTGTGTCGATGCTGAGGAACGGGCCGTTGTGGTCGCATCCGCAGAAAAGCTCATTAAATGAATTTACTCCGCATAAATCGTTGCCTCCGTAAAGGGAAAGGCTTGTTGTATAGGTGTTGAATGCCGGTGCGGAATAAATTTCGCGGTTGTCATTATCATAGAACTTTAGGATATATGAGAATGTGAACCTGATTTTAACGTCCCATGTTCCGTTATTAAGCGGATTAGGAGACTTGTTCAATACTGCAATATCGCTTACGCATATGTTGCATGCGTTTACAGACACAGCGTTTGCAGGCGGGACAAGGGTTTCGCCTTTTGGCGAAGGTTTGCAGCAGCCGGGCCCTCCGGGAGCGGCAGCTTTTGCAGGGCCGATCATTGACGGCGTTAAGCAGATCTGAAGGCGGCACTGGTCAAATATTTTTTGGGCTATAATACACTCGTTTGACTGGTTTCTGTTTTTTGCACAAATTTCAAAATCTTCCATGGTTTTTCCTCCTTTATTAGAATGGCTTAGCTATTAAGCATTCTGATATATATTATGTTTGAGTTTGGATTAGGTGCATTTCGTCCATAAAATTAATCGATATTTTTATTTTTATGACAATTACTTTGTTGATTGAAACGATAAAATAGCTTATAATTTACAAAGGTGATTATATGGAAAACTTTAAAACGGTTCTAAACTTGGGCAGCGCTGAAATTGTAGAAAAAAAGTCAAGATTTATTGCCAATGCAATGCCTGTTAAAAGCGAAGAAGAGGCAAAAGCTTTTATAGAAGAAATTAAAAAAAGATATTGGGACGCCCGACATAATGTGTTCGCATATCAGATAGGGCTTAAAAACGGAGTGCAGCGTTTCAGCGATGACGGCGAACCTCAGGGTACTGCCGGGATGCCTGTTTTAAATGTGCTTACTGGAGAGGATATAAAAAACTGCGTTATAGTTGTTACAAGATATTTTGGGGGAACACTGCTTGGTACAGGAGGCCTTGTAAGAGCCTACGGAAAAAGCGCGAAGGAAGCTTTGTATAACGCGCAGATAGCGGAAATAGGCGAATATTGCGAATTTGAAGTTATATGTGATTACAGCCTCCAAGGGAAAATACAGTATATGATTATGGGTGGGCAGTATGTACTGAAAGATATTGTTTTTACGGATACAGTTAGATTTGTTGTTTTGGTAGGCGATGCCGTAAAAGATAAGTTTTTAGATAGAGTGACGGATATATCAAACGGCAAGGCGGATGTAAACGAGATTAGAAAGGTTAAAGGGGCGATGACGGAAAAAGGATTTATTGAAATTTGAGGTTTTTATACAAGCATATAAACTATATTTTCTGATACGTTCCTTTTTATTTTTAGAATTTACTACGGGTATGAGCCGATAAGTCTGTTATAACAGGATTTAATAAATATATTATGCAGGTTCATATAAAACACGGTAAAATTTTATATCTGTGGATATTGTAATCGGATCGGTTTTTTTGAGATGTGTGTTTAACTTATAATAGGTTAGTTGTAATTGAAACGCAGAAATGGCCTGATAAAACTTCTTTACGGTTGTTTTTAACAATATAATAAAACAAAAGATGACTATATATATTAATTCGTTATGGATATACATAACAAGTTAATAGTTTACGAATGTTAGTTAGGTGATAAAATGACGATAGATGTGTATAAAAAAGAACTTACGCTCCATGTAAGCGATGAAGAATTGGAAAAGAGAAAAACGCAGTGGAAATATGAATCGAAAGTTCAGGAAGGGTATCTTGCCCGATATGCCGCTCAAGCGCGTTCGGCGGATATGGGAGGCATTTTAGGCTGGAAAAATTAACAAACGGTTAAAAGGAGGGTATTATGAAAATAAATAAAGCGGCCATAATCGGATTTGGGGCTATAGGTTGTGTTTACGGAAAAAAGCTTTATAAATTAATGGGAAATAATTTTGCAGTCGTAGCCGGAGGAAAAAGAGCCGAAAGACTCAGGCAAAACGGGGAAACGATAAACGGGGAAAAAATAATGCCTTTTGTTGTTGAGCCTGATAACAAAGGATGGAAGGCAGATCTTATTATTTTTTCGGTTAAAAATTATCAGCTTGACAGCGCCATTAACGACGTTAAAAATTTGGTAGCTCCAAGCACGGTTATTCTTACGATTATGAACGGAGTTTCAGCCCGGGAAAAAATAAGCGTGGCTTATCCCAATAATACTGTTCTTTATGGGCTTAGCAAGGCCGATTCAGAAAGAACGGAAGATGGAATTAACTGCACATGGGAAGGCGTTATACAGTTCGGAGAGGCTGACAATACTGTTATGAGTGATGAGGTTAATGCAGTTAAGGAACTTTTCGATACGGCTACAATTCCAAATGAGGTATGTGTTGATATGCTTAGGGCTATTTGGATTAAATTTATGCGAAATGTGAGCATGAACCAGCTTTCGGCTATAACAGGAGCGACTTATGGCGGTTTTATTAATATACCTGAGTTGAAAAAAGCTTTAAGGGAAGTTATGGAAGAAGTTATGTCTGTTGCCCAAAGGAAGGGAATAAACATTACTAAAGATGACATTGATGAATCAGTTAAAGCTATATCGGGATCCGATCCGCTTGGGAAAACATCTATGCTTCAGGACATAGAAGCCAAGCGCAAAAGCGAAGTCGACAGCTTTTCGGGAGTGATTATTGAGGAAGGGAAAAAGCTTGGAGTGCCAACGCCTTGGAACGATAGAATTTATTTGTTAATAAAAATAAAAGAAAAACTATATTAAGTGTAATGAATTTTAGTATTATATATAAATTAACGGAGTGTTTGAAATAAGGCAGTAATTTTTCAGCGGCAATAAGTTTATTTTAGCACAAATTGCGTTTTGCCTATCAAAATAAGAAATATCCGTCATTTGGCAAACGGATGGATTTTGATACGAGTTAAAGGTTTTAAAAAAGGGTATAATGGCGTGTAATTAAAAAATTGCACGCCATATTTGTTTAACTGCGGAATATCTATGAAGGCAGGCCTAAATTTTAAAATCGGCGTATTTAGCGGCGGTTAATATTGTGGAAAATTATACAGGTTTTATTAACGGAACTTTATTTGTTTTTTATTATTGACAGTTCGCTTAGGTTTACATAGTCATACAGGGTTTTAAACGGCGGCAGCGGCGCATTAGCCTGTTAAAGCCGCTTGGAGCTGGGTTCGCTGCGCCTGTGCATTTTGCCCTATTCTTATGCTGTTGCCTCCGCTTAAAACTCCCCGCCCTCACAAGGGAAAATTTTTGCTGTTCAAGGCGCATATGCATAGGAACAGTGGAACCGGCCCCAAGCGTGTGAAACACTGTAAATCGAACCTATTCATATCTGCCGTATATTATTTACCGGCTTCAATGGAAGGAAAGTTTTTTTGCCATAAAATTATTTTAATTATATGTCAGGTATAGCTTATGTTTTACAAATATAAACTAATTTATTATAACCTTTATAACTTACTTGTAAAGGATTTTATTTTTGTGTATAATTAATCAGATAAGCCAAATTGGCCGGTTTAAGTAATTAAAGAGTTTTGAGGAGGAAATTAAATGTCGGGACATTCAAAGTTTGCCAACATTAAACACAAAAAGGAAAAAAATGATGCTGCAAAAGGCAAGATTTTTACTATGCTTGGAAGGGAAATAGCAGTTGCGGTTAAAGCCGGCGGCCCAGATCCCTCAAATAATGGTAAATTACGCGATGTTATTGCGAAAGCAAAGAGCAACAATATGCCTAATGATACTATTGAAAGAAGTATTAAAAAAGCATCGGGTGCTGATGGGAGCGTTGATTATGAAAATGTAACATATGAAGGCTATGGACCTAATGGCGTGGCGGTAATAGTAGAAGCGCTTACTGATAACCGCAATCGCGCCGCTGCTAATGTCAGGAACGCATTTACAAAAGGCGGAGGCAATATGGGAACAAGCGGATGTGTTTCGTTTATGTTTGATACAAAAGGCCTTATTGTTATTGATAAAGAAGAAATAGATATGGACGATGACGAGCTTATGATGATTGCCCTTGATGCAGGGGCAGAAGATTTTGCAGTTGAAGAGGACAGCTATGAAATTACAACCATGCCTGATGATATAGGCGCGGTGCGCGAGGCGCTTGAAGCGGCAGGAATACCTATGGTAAGCGCTGAAGTGACTATGATACCGCAAACATATACAGAGCTTACAAATGAAGAAGATATTAAGAAAATGAATAAGCTTCTTGATCTACTTGACGATGATGATGACGTTCAAAATGTTTACCATAATTGGGATGAGTGATCAAAATAGATGACATAGCTGCAAAGCCAGTAAAATCAAGGCTTCCAGCGGTTTTTGAGGGCGATTTTCAAAGCCCCAAAAAATCCAGTTTTATAGATGACATAGCGTTTTTGGAGTCAAAAAACGCTTTTCGGGCAGTGAGATAGGCAAATCTCACTGCTTTTTTTCGTTTCTGAAAATCGACAAAAAAGTGGTTTCCCAAAATATAACCATTTTTTGAAAAAATTTTTTCGACAAATTTTGGAAGGGGGTGATAATCTTGAAGGAAAATGTCATTAAAGTGCTAAAGATTTTTTTTCAATAGTATTGTTATTTTATTCAGCAAATTTCATGATGATACTTGAGTAGTTATGAACCAGTTTTTTGTTTTGACTAGAAAAACAGAAAAACTTAAATATAAGTAATAGGTAATTGCTTTAATAATGATATGTAAAGATATAGATTGAAGCAATTCGCTGTTTTTGAATATAAATACCTTCAAAGAATGCTAAATAGTACAATTGCTTTTTAAGCATGGATACGATAAAATTGTGTTAGCAAAATAGGAGGTGGTATAATGGAGATTCGAGTACTTCGATATTTTTTAACTGTTGTGAGGGAAGAAAGTATTACAAAAGCTGCTGATGTTTTACATATTACACAGCCTACTTTGAGCAGACAATTGTCACAGATGGAAGAAGATATGGGTGTAAAACTGTTTCATAGAGGAACAAGAAAAATTTTACTTACAAATGAAGGATTATTGTTGCGCCGTCGTGCAGAAGAAATTTTGCAATTAGTGGATAAAACAGAACGAGAATTGACGGAACAGGATGAAATGGTTGAGGGCACTGTATCAATTGGCTGTGGAGATTTAGGAGCAGTGCAGATGCTCCCTGAGTTATTTCGCTCTTTTCATGAGCGATACCCTGCTGTAACATTTGATTTATATACGGCTACGGCTGATCATGTAAGAGAGCAAATGGAACATGGTTTAATTGATATTGGTCTTCTTTTGGAACCAATAAACATGGAGAAATTTGAATTTATTCGTTTAAACAACAAAGAACAATGGGTTGTCGTAATGTCGCCAGATTCTCCTTTAGCTAAACAAAATTATGTAACGTCTTCAGATTTAATAGATGTTCCTTTAATTCTCCCAAGAAGATTAAATGTTCAAAGTGAATTGGCAAGTTGGTTTGGAAATGATTTTAATAAGTTAAATATTCTCTTTACTAGTAATCTATCTGCTAATAGTTCTATTATGGTATATCACAAATTAGCTTACTCTATTATTATTAAAGGTAGTATTTCTTTGTGGGATCAGGAAAAGGTTACTTACCGACCGCTTTATCCAGAACTTACTGCAAGCAGTATTTTGGCATGGAAACGTCAACAGCCATTTGGTTTGGCAGCGTCGAAATTTATTGAACATATAAAAGAAAATTTTGCAATACAAGAACATTAAAATTAAAATGCCTATCAACCAATGCCTGATAGGCATTTTTTTATATATATAATAAGTATTAGACATGAAAAAATCTTCCAATTATAATGTAAGTGTAGTTTGATAGAGTGTAATTCTCATTTGACTATACTTACATTTTTTGTTAAATGCGTAAAAAGAGTACTCAAAAGGCATATAAGCAGTTTCAAATAAATTTGGAAATAAAAAGAAGAAAAATAATGATGGTACTATGGGCTATAAAGAAATGGATTTACAGTGTGTTGCACAATTAGGAGTACTTCTAAAACAGGTATAGATTTACATACATAAAAATGTTTTGAGAATCTTACAAAAAGGAAAACAAATACATATCGAGAACACATCCAAATTCTCCGTAGGTGCAGATATCAATTATTAGACGAAATTCATGCAAAACAGCAGTTGTTGGATCAGCTGGACGATATGATTTATCAACTAGAAAAACAAAGTTTAAAAGGGGGTATAAATTGATGAAAAAAGTGGTAGTGATTTTATTGTTATTTATTGTGGCATATTCATTTTCCGCTTGCCGTAGTCAGAATGAATTGCAGTTGGAAAGCAGCAGTCAGCCTGCTTTAGAATTGGAAAGCGGTCAGAAAGAACCGGCGGAAAACACACAAGAAAGAATTTTAATTGCTTATTTTTCTTTAAAAGAAAACGTAGAATATTCAGATAATGTTGACGCCAGTACGTCAGCTAGTTTGGTGGTAGATAACGATGAACTGTATGGAACTACAGAATATGTAGCAAAATTGATACAAGAAAATGCTGGTGGTGATATTTATAAAATTCAAACGGTAGAATTATATCCATCTGTTTTTGATGATGTTGTTGATCAAAATCATGAAGAAGCGGATCAAGGCTTTTTACCAGAACTTATAGAAAGCGATTTAGATATATCAAAGTACGATACCATATTTATAGGGTATCCAATTTGGGCTACTAATGCACCGCAAGCTATTTTTTCTTTTTTGTCGGAATATGATTTATCGGGAAAAACGATTATTCCTTTCTGCACACATGATGGTTATGGCGCAGGCAATAGTTATACTAATATAGCAAATGCTGTTCCTAACGCTGAAAAAGTTGTGGATGGCATTGCAATTGAGGCTTCTGATGTGCTAGAAGCTACAAGTACCATAGAACAGTGGCTCAGTAATATTGGATTTGAAAATAAAAGCAATGAAGGTTCTCAAGCAGATGGAACAGATATAACAATCACAATAGGCGATGTCGTGTTAGATGGAGTGATATATGATACTGCACTTGCAGATGAAATTAAGGAGTATTTTCCACTGACTGTTTCAATGGTCGGTTATGGTGGAAGGGAATTTTATGGAGGAGTAGAGTTTTATCCTGAAAATCTGGAAGGTGGTCAAAGAAATTTTGAAAATGGTGATATAACATACTGTGAGTCACATCACAATATGGCAATATTTTATGCACAGACAGATCATCCTGAGCTTTCAGTGGACGTAATTCCCATTGGCAAGGTTACTTCCGATTTAGCTGTTTTTGATGAGTTTGAGGAAAGTATTGATGTTACATTTGCTTTAGCAGAGTAATTTATTATTCATTATATGTGGAGGTAGTTAGATATGAAAAAATTTTTTTCGTTTATTTTGGCTGGCGCAATGGTAATTTCTTTGTCAGCATGTGGTGATACAAAAAGTCAAGAAAGTTCACAACAAGAATCAGTGTCAGGCAGTGCTCAATCATATTCAGAAGAAGTATCTTCAAAGGAACAGTCGCAGGATGAAGATTCTTTCGCAGAAATATCATCTACATCAGAAAATAATACTAGTATATTGGTTGCATATTTTAGCTATGCAGAAAACGCAGAGTTGCCTGAGGGTGTTGATGCTTCTACCACGGCAAGTATTCAGTTATGGAATAATGAGCTGACTGGCAATACAGGTGTAGTTGCCAATATGATTGCAGAAGCAACGGGAGCAAACCTATTTTCTATTCAAACTGTAGAAAAATATCCGGATTCCTATGACGAAACCATTGATAAAGGACAAGAAGAGCAAAGTGCTGATGCACGACCAGAATTGTCAAATCTTCCTGAAGATTTGGATCAATATGATGTAATATTTCTTGGATTTCCAAACTGGTGGGGTGATATGCCAATGGCAATATACAGCTTTTTAGATTCAGTAGATTTATCTGGAAAAACAGTAATACCATTTGTTACATCTGGTGGCAGCGGATTTTCCAATTCAATCAGTGCCATTAGAAGTATGGAACCTGAGGCAACTGTTCAAGAAGGGCTATCTATTCGTGATGCAAGTGTAGCAGAAGCGCAGAATGATATTGATGATTGGTTGACTCAATTGGGATATACAGAATAACTATGATACAAAAGGAGGAGTTAATATGCAACATAATATGATGAAAGCCGCTGTATTGGTAGGACCAAAAGAAATCAAAATGAAGGATGTACCTGTTCCTAAAATGGAACCAGGCATGATTGAAATTAAAGTTTCTGCCTGTGGTGTTTGCGGAAGTGATATCCATATGTGGAAAACTGGAAAAGGCTGGTATGAAGGTGATCATTCTGATTTTATCATGGGACATGAATTCTGTGGTGTTGTTACAAATCCTGGTGACAGTTGTTTTCAAATGGGTGACAGAGTTGTATTTTGGGCAAATTTATACTGCGGTCAGTGTGATATGTGCAAAGTTGGAAAAGAACATCTATGCAGAGATGTGAATGGCACAAATTATATCGGATTTGTCTGCAATGGAGGTTATGCCGAAAAATTTGTTGGTAAAGCAATGAATGCATATAAACTTCCAGATACGGTTTCAGATATAGCAGCAGCATTGATTGATCCACTAATGGTTGCTTATCATGCAGTGAAAAATTCAGATATTAGATTAAACAGTAAAGTGTTGGTCGTGGGTAGTGGGATTATAGGACATTTGATCGGATGCTTAGCAAAAAAGGCTGGCGCATCTTTTGTGGCAATGTCTAAAGTGAATGATGTAAAAATAAGAAAAGCGCAAGAATGCGGAAGTTTTGATGCTTTCTTTGATGGAAATGATATGGAAGTACAAGAAAAAATGCTGCAGGCAACAAATGGCGGCTTTGATGCAGCATTTGAGGCAGTTGGTTCAGGGGAATCTTTGCAGACTTGCATAGATAGTGTAAAAGCTGGCGGAGAAGTGATTATGATTGGAAATTCTATGGAGGATAAAGTTGATTTCTCCATGAATCAGGCTGTGCTTCATGAGATTCGTCTGCATGGAAGTGTTTCATGTACACGCCGAGAATTTGAAGAAACCATCGAGCTAATTTCAAATGGAATCATTGATCCGGAGCAATTTGTTACAGATATTCTTCCATTGGACCAGTTACAACATGCATTTGAAAGATTAACGGCAACAGATGATCCTGTTTTGAAAATGGTTGTAAAGCCCTATTAAAAGGAGGGGGTAAAAATGAGAAAAAGAAACTTTATGCTTTTTGTTACAGGATTATTGACTGCTGTAATGTCTGTACCTACCTTTGCAGCGGTGGAAGATACAGGATTTTCTGATGTATTCGCAGATGCGTGGTATGCAGACGCAGTCATGTATTGTACAGAAAATAGCTTAATGAGTGGCACAGACGAAACGGCATTTTCTCCAAATGAGTCTATGACAAGAGCAATGCTTGCAACAGTATTATACCGTATGGATGATAGTCCATCAGTTACAGGAACAGATCATTTTACAGACACAGAAGAGGATGCTTGGTATTCTGATGGAGTTTTGTGGGCATCCCAAAACGGGATCATAAGCGGTTATAACAACGATACTTTTGGTACAGAAGATGCTGTAACAAGGGAGCAGATTGCAGCTATTTTGTGGCGTTACGCTGGAAGTCCGGAAACTGATGTAAAAGCAGATTTTTCTGATGAAGAACAGATTTCATCATGGGCAAAGCAGGCAGTGGATTGGGCACAAAGTAGTGGATATATGAGCGGAACAACAGGCAACAGATTTAACCCTGCTGTAAATGCAACAAGAGCGGAAGTAGCCGCGGTATTAATGAGATATCAGGCTGGACAAAATGTATTTCCTTCTGAATCGGATACAGATGCAGAGCAAAATGTTCTGGTGGCGTATTTTTCACGTTGGGGGAATACAGACTATGGAACTGATGTAGATGCAACTACTTCTGCGAGTATTGTATTAAATGACGGGCAACAAGTAGGCACAACAGAACTGTTTGCTGAAATGATACAGGATGAAGTAGGTGGCGATTTGTATTTGATACAGTCCTCAGAATCATATCCCGTTGATTTTGATGATGTTGTAGATAAGAATCATGAAGAACAGGGAGAAAATTTCAGACCCGAACTAATATCTGAAGTGGATTTATCGAAATATGATATTATTTTTGTGGGATATCCTGTATGGGCATCTTCGGTACCTACTCCTGTTCTGTCATTTTTGGAAAGTGCAGACCTTTCGGGAAAAAAGATCATTCCGTTTTGTACACATGATGGATATGGGGCAGGCAGTAGTTATTCTGAAGTAGAACAATCCAGCCAAAATGCAACGGTAGAACAGGGGCTTGCATTGGAGGCATCAGAAGTTTCTGGAGCCCAAGAAACGATAGATAATTGGTTGAAAGGTCTAGAGCTGAATAATCTGGAATCAAACAATCATCTTGCTGAAGAACAGACGAAAGTATATATCACCATTGGAGATGCAGTTTTGGAAGGCATTTTATATGACAATAGTATGGCAGAACAGTTTATATCACAGTTGCCACAAACGATTTCAATGTCAAACTATGGAGGTCGAGAAGTATATGGAGGTATAGATTATGATATTACAGTAGAAGGTGAAGGACAGTTATATTTTGATAATGGCGATATTACATATTGCCCAACCAATAATACAGCAGCAATTTTCTATGCACAAACAGACCATCCTAATTTAACCATGGCAGTTTATCCAATTGGACAAGTAACCTCTGATCTTTCTGTGTTCCATGATTTGCCAAACAGAGTAGATGTTTCTTTTGAGGTGGCGGATGAAATCAGCTCTAAGTCATAAGCTTAACATAGCAATTAAAAAATAAAAAGGGGGAAAAATTAATGCGAATTTTGAAACATATTTTAATGATTGCTCTGATATTTTTAATGGCGTTTTCAACAATGACAGTTGCTTTTGCGGCAGTTGAGGATACAGGATTTTCTGATGTATCTGCAGATGCGTGGTATACAGACGCAGTCATGTATTGTACAGAAAATAGCTTAATGAGTGGCACAGACGAAACGGCATTTTCTCCAAATGAGTCTATGACAAGAGCAATGCTTGCAACAGTATTATACCGTATGGATGATAGTCCATCAGTTACAGGAACAGATCATTTTACAGACACAGAAGAGGATGCTTGGTATTCTGATGGAGTTTTGTGGGCATCCCAAAACGGGATCATAAGCGGTTATAACAACGATACTTTTGGTACAGAAGATGCTGTAACAAGGGAGCAGATTGCAGCTATTTTGTGGCGTTACGCTGGAAGTCCGGAAACTGATGTAAAAGCAGATTTTTCTGATGAAGAACAGATTTCATCATGGGCAAAGCAGGCAGTGGATTGGGCACAAAGTAGTGGATATATGAGCGGAACAACAGGCAACAGATTTAACCCTGTGGGAAATGCAACAAGAGCGGAAGTAGCAGCGGTAATAATGAGATATCAGGTTGGACAAAATGTATCTCCTTCTGAGCCAGAAATGGATGTAAATACGGATACAGAGCAAAATGTTCTGGTGGCATATTTTTCTTGTACAGGAAATACGGAAGGAGTAGCAAACCGCATAAGCAGCATTTTGGATGCAGATTTATATGAGATTATTCCTCAAATTCCATATACTGATGAGGATTTAAACTATGGTGATGATTCTAGTCGTACCAGTTTGGAGATGAATGATCCAAGTGCAAGACCTGCAATTTCAGGAAACATAGAGAATATGGATGAGTATGATGTTGTCTTTATTGGCTATCCTATTTGGTGGGGTGAAGCACCAAGAATTATAAACACGTTTTTGGAAAGCTATGACTTTAGTGGAAAAACAATCATTCCGTTTTGTACTTCTGGTAGCAGTGGTATAGGTTCCAGTGCACAAGAAATTCAAAATTCAACTGAAAATGCAGTATGGATGGATGGTCACAGATTTGGAGCAGGTGCAACGGAATCAGATGTAAGATCTTGGATAGATGGTCTGGAAGTGGATTTTGTAACTTTAGCTAATGATTAACTTAAGATCATGGAAACCTGTATTTGAAGGGAATCGCTTGTTAATTGTGAGAAGTCAAATGCACATTTTTTCTTAATTAGAGAAAAAATGTGCATTTTTCATGCTTTTTGGGCATAATTAAGAATTTAATATAGGTATTAGTTATTGATTTGTGCTTGGTATATAATAAGAATAAAAAGACCGTTGATAAAGGTCAATAAAGTCTGTTTCTAGTATTATTCGTTACAAAAAGATAAGGAGGTATATGGCATGAAAAAACAGGTGTTACTTATTTTGTCTTTCATTTTTCTGTTTTCATTTGTAGCATGTAGTTCAGAAGATGAAGAATCAATATCAACAGCCTTAAATCAGACAGATAAGGATTTCCTTTTATATGAAAAAGATGTTCAAATAAATGAATCTGCATTACCACAAGAAACTTCTGATGGAAATAGTGTTCTTATAGCGTATTTTTCCTGGGCAGATAACGCTGTGGTTGAAGGCGAAACAGATGCAGTAACTTCTCCTAGTGTAATTGCCCCTGGTAATGTTGCCCAGATGGCGTACTGGATAGAGGAAGAAATTGGGGGAGATTTATTCTCTATTCAAGTGACACAGCCGTATTCCAGTGATTGGGATGCATGTTTGGAAAGAGCTAATCAGGAGCGTTCAGATAACGCAAGACCAGAATTAATAAAAACTGTGGAGAACATGGAAGGCTATGATACAGTATTTCTTGGCTATCCTAATTGGTGGTATGGTGCTCCTATGGCACTTTTATCTTTTATGGAACAAAATGATTTGTCTGGAAAGAAAATTTATCTGTTCTGCTCGCATGGAACAGGTGGTCTTGCAAACAGTGTTGAGGATATTAAAGAAGTGCTGCCTGAAAATGCGCAATTATCAGAAAATGTGTTTGATATTTATGAGGAAGATGTGCCAAACTCACAAAATGATGTGATCAGCTGGTTGGAAGCATTAGGATATTAGAACAAACTCATAAATGAAAAAGTTTACTATGGAAAAAGAAAAATATATTTCCGGCATTGTGAAACATCATCGACGAAACATACACCTGAAATATTTTTCTAAAATGAGCAATCTGTCATCGCAGAAAAGCATGAGAAGATATGTTTAGTTTTATGATAAAGGAAAAAAGCATTGCCGATTACTTTTGATTTAAACAAAGAGGTGTATTTGTTGTTTAGCAATCAATCATTGAAGAAATTATTAATTCCATTGGTGATAGAACAAATTTTGTCTATTATGGTTGGGATAACAGATACCATAATGGTTTCTTCCGCAGGAGAAGCTGCCGTTTCTGGTGTGGCTTTGGCAGATATGATAGATTATTTTGTTATAACAGTATTAGCTGCTGTTGCGACTGGAGGCGCGGTGATTGTTTCGCAATATATTGGCAGAGGTCAAAAGGACAAAGCGAAAGAGTCAGCAGGTCAACTGCTATTAATATCTGTAATCATATCTATTGGGATTATGGTGTTGTGTTTGTTGTTTCGGTATAGTTTGCTGCAAGTGCTTTTTGGGCGAGTTGAAGATAATGTAATGAGATCTGCTATGATTTATTTTTCTATTACTGCGTGTTCCTTTCCTTTTCTTGGCATTTATAATGCTTCAGCAGCATTATTTCGTTCTATGGGAAAAACGAACATGACAATGTATGTTTCGTTGTTTATGAATATAGTAAATATCATTGGAGATTTCATTGGTGTACAGATATTTCATGCCGGAGTTGCAGGGGTGGCTGTTCCTACATTAATTTCAAGAGCATTGTCAGCAATAATAATGACAGTGTTGGCATTTAATAGGAACTACTTAATTTTTCTTTGTTTCAAAAATATTTTTACATGGAAACAGGATTTACTGCAAAAAATTATGCGTATTGCTGTTCCAGGTGGAATTGAAAATGGTTTGTTTGCTTTGGGGAGAGTACTCGTTACCAGTATCGTATCCCTTTTTGGCACAGAACAGATTGCAGCTAACGGAGTAGCAAACAGTATCGATCAAATTGCTGTTATGGTTGTGAATGCAGTCAATTTAGCAATGATTACCGTGGTGGGACAGTGTATTGGAGCAGGACTGCCAGATGATGCCCAAAACTATACAAAAAAACTGATGAAGGTATCTTATGTTTCTACCGCTTTATTAGGTGGTATTGTTTGTATACTATTGCCACTTATTTTACAGTTTTATCATTTATCGGGAGAAACGCTGCGATATGCTGCAATACTGATTGTGATGCATAATATATTGGCATTTGTTCTTCATCCAACATCTTTTAATTTGGCAAACAGCCTGCGTGCATCAGGAGATGCAAGTTTTACAATGTTTGTAGGAATTGGCTCAATGGTGCTGTTTCGGCTTGGTTCTGCTGTTTTTTTCGGTATTGTACTTCATTTTGGAATTATTGGCGTTTGGATTGCCATGGGCATGGACTGGCTGGCAAGGTCTATTGCGTTTTGCTACCGATATAAGAGCGGAAAGTGGAGAACAATGAAAAGTATTTGAAGAAAAAATTATGGAAATATCAATCCATACTTTTAAGGCATATTTAGGAATTTAATATAGGTATTAGTCACTAAATAAAGAATGAGATATACTTTTATAGTAAATAAATGAAAATGTTTCATATATAAGGGGGGATTATGATTGAAACCCAGAATGATACAAAAAATGTTCATTGACATATTTATGACAATTTTGCTCCTGTGTCAAATGCCATATATGCTAATTGGAGAAATTGCTCATGAATGGATAGGTATTGCAATGTTTATACTGTTTATTTTGCATCATATTCTAAACTGGAGATGGTATAGGAGCCTTTTGAAAGGAAAATACACAATGCTTCGGATTGTTCATACAGTCATAAATTTTTTCGTGCTGTTTTGTATGATAGGATTAATGATTAGCAGTGTTATCATATCAAGAGAGGTTTTTTCGTCTCTTCCGATTGAAGGAAGAATGGGATTTGCAAGATTGCTTCATATGGCGTCAGCATATTGGGGATTTATTTTCATGAGCATACATATTGGTTTGCATTGGGGAATGATAATGAATTTGGGGTCAAAAGCATTGAAACAAAAGAAGCTATGTAAGGCACAGATTTTTATGTTGCGGATTATTATATTTTTCATTTGTATCATTGGTATTTATGAGTTTTTAGAAAATGACTTACTGTCTTACATGTTTTTAAAAAATCAGTTTGTATTTTTTGACGTAAATCAACCACTACCAATATTTTTAATGGAATATATCTCAATGATGGTATTCTGGATTTGTATTTCCTATTACACAGCCAAGGTGATAAAAAATAACAAATAAAAGTAAACGAGAGAAGGTATGGAGCAAAATGGATATTTTTAAAAGAGAACTTTCAGGAGCAGTGATTTCTCCGCGGAAAATAAGATTTTCCATTGATTTTAGACAGAATAAATTTGGCTTTACAATTAACAACAAAACTCAATCAGCTAGATTACAGAGATCCGAAAGTGAGAGAAATTTTATCAGATCTGTTTGGTAAAGAAATTGACCAAACAATTCTGCTGCTACCGCCCTTTTATACATATTTTGGGCTTGATACTAAAATTGGAAAAAATGCTGTGATTGCCGCAGGAAGTGTAGTGACAAAAGATGTGGCACCAAATACCATTGTTGGCGGAAATCCGGCAAAGTATATGAAAACAATTCCTTTATGAGAAAGGTATCGAGGCACTGTTTTTATAAATTTAAAATGAAATGATCAGGAGGTTTCAAAATGAGTTTTCAAATGTATGTACCTACAAAGATTTTATTTGGAAAAGGACAGATTTCCAATCTTCATTTGGAAAAAATGCCAGGAAAAAAAGCATTGATTGTAATTTCTAACGGAAAATCGGCTAGAAAAAATGGCTCTTTGGATAAAACAAAAGAGCTGTTACAGCAATCTTGCATAGATATGGTTATATTTGACCAAATTATGTCAAATCCGCTTAGGTCTACAGTAATGGCAGGAGCAGCTTGTGCAAAAGAAAATGGCTGTGACTTTGTTGTAGCCATTGGAGGCGGCAGTGTGATGGATGCTGCAAAGGCAATCGCGGCTATGGCAACAAATGACGGCGATTTATGGGATTACATATCAGGTGGAACAGGAAAAGGAAGAGTGCTTCAAAACGAACCGCTTCCTGTTGTGGCTATTACTACTACTGCAGGAACAGGCAGCGAAGTGGACCAATGGGGCGTCATTTCCAATGAAGATACAAATGAAAAGATAGGATTTGGAGGATATGATTCACTATTTCCCCAAATTGCTGTTATTGATCCTGAGCTGATGAGATCTGTTCCACCTGAATTTACTGCATATCAGGGCTTTGATGCATTGTTTCATAGTGTTGAGTGTTATATATCTAAAGCTGCAAACACAATGAGTGATATGTATGCAATAACAGCAATTGAAAATATTGGTACTTACTTGCCTCGAGCAGTAAAAGATGGTTCAGATATGGAAGCGCGAGAGCATGTGGCTTTTGCCAATACACTTTCCGGTGTTGTAATGACCATAAGTGCATGCACAAGTGAGCATTCTATGGAACACGCCATGAGTGCTTATCATCATAATCTTCCTCATGGTGCTGGACTTATTATGATATCAAAAGCTTATTTTACTCATTTTATTGAAAAACACACCTGTGACGAACGTTTTATTCGCATGGCACAGGCTTTAGGTAAAAAAGATGCAAAAGAACCAATGGATTTTATTGCAGCACTATATGATTTACAGAAACAGTGTGGTGTATCGGAGCTTAAAATGTCAGATTATGGATTAAATCCAAATGAATTTATGACTTTGACACAAAATGCACGCGAAACAATGGGAGGGTTATTTGCCTGTGATCCTGTTACTCTTTCTGATGCAGATTGTGTATCTATTTTTGAAAAATCATATCGTTAATGAAAATGTTATTTAAAAAGGAGAGTATATTATGGAAAAACCTTTAATTGATACAATTTTTGATATAGGAGAAATCAATCCATTTAGCCAATATTTTATTGGGCAGAGCTACTTAAAAATGCTCACTACAGAAGGTGTTGCCATTGGAAATGTAACATTTGAGCCAGGATGCCGCAATAATTGGCATATTCACCATGCAAAAAAAGGTGGCGGACAGATTTTACTTTGTACTGCTGGATGTGGATGGTATCAGGAATGGGGTAAACTTGCACAAAAGCTGCATTCAGGCGATGTAGTTGTTATTCCGCCAGAGGTTAAACATTGGCACGGTGCATCGTCAGATAGTTGGTTTTCCCATTTGGCAATAGAAGTGCCTGGAGATGAAACCAGCAATGAATGGTGTGAAGCAGTGACAGATGAGGAATATATGAAACTAAAATAAGTTGTAAATGTCAATGAACGTTATTTTATAAAAATGGTGCAACTACTGTTTTTTGCTGAAGTAACTTAAATAATACAAATAAGCAAAAAATCAAGTTTTACTTGCAAATTTCAGCATAAATTATTCAGTGGAGGAGAATAGGTTAAAATTCCGTCTCCTCTATTTTTGTTCTGCGAAGACAATATGAATAGATTTAGACATGCTTAATAGGCATTTTGTTGAATGAAAAATAGGTATTGGACATTGGTTTGCATATATATTATCCTATTTTTGATAAAACGATATACAAAAAGAAAATGGTTGATAAGAATTTCATTTAGTATATTGATAGGCTGAATATGAAAGTTATATTATTTTTCTTTATTGATGTTTATTGATTTTATATGGAATTCTCATCAAGCAATAAATATGTGATAATAAGGAGAATCCCTATGAAAAAATTTTATTTATTCATCATATGCTTATTGTGTGTGTTTTTGACAGGAGGTATCCAAAAAGCTTCGCAACAGCATCAAATGAATGCTTTACAGACAGAAAATATTAATGAGAAAATATATTCCGAAAATATAGATGTTTTTGAAGATTCTAGAAATACACAGAAAGAAAATGCGAAATATGCAAAAATTGATGATTTCCCAATTGTAAATCAAATGCCCGAGCTTCCTACAGGATGTGAAATTACTGCATTAACTATGGTGTTGGAATATTATGGTTTTCCGGCTGAAAAAACAGATTTAGCATATAACTACCTTCCTATTGCTTCAGCATCTTTTTATTATGATGAAGAAAACCGCTTATGTGGACCAGACTTGAATGAATATTTTGTTGGTGATCCAGGAACTGTTGGAGGATATATTTGTGGGACAGAAGCAATCTGCAAAGCTGCAAATGATTATCTAAAGGCACAAGGTAGCTCATTACATGCCATTGATATTTCAGGCGTATCATTTGATGAATTATATCAGTTTATTGAAAATAAAACACCAGTTGTTGTTTGGGTGATGCTTGAAATGGCTATACGCGGTGAGACAAAAGGGTGGTATACACAATTAGGTGAATATGTTGAATGGAGTACCAATGACCATGGAGCTGTTTTGATTGGGTATGACGAAGAAGCAGGAACTATTGCTGATCCAATTTGTGGTGAAATACAATATAGCATGCAACAATTTGAAACTGTATTTTCTTCCCGTGGAAATAAATGTGTTATTTTAAAAGATTAAATTGTAGTTATTATTTGGTTGCTAAAGTAAGTAACGGAGGTTATAAAGAATTAAGAAATAAATTTATATTACTATACCAAGGGACATCTAGATTCTTTAGTCATAATTTTTATCAAATAATGATGGGACGAGTGATCAAAATAGATGACATAGCCGCAAAGCTAGTAAAATCAAGGCTTCCAGCGGTTTTTGAGGGCGGTTTTCAAAGCCCCAAAAAATCCAATTTTATAGATGACATAGCGTTTTTGGAGTTAAAAAACGATTTTCGGGCAGTGAGATGAAAAAAAATCTCACTGCCTTTTTCAGTTTTCAGAACTTAACGAAAAAGCGATTTTCAAAATTACAACCCTTTTTTGAAAAAAATTTAAAAAATTTTTAAGGAGGTGAGAAACATGAAGGAAAGCGTCATAAAAGTATTAAAAGTAAAGCCACATGAACATCCTGAAGTCTATATGCTGAAAAATACATTGGAAGCAATGCAAGAAGCAGTGGGAGGATATATTGACATCGTAGGATTAGATGACAATGTATGCATCCTATTAAATGATGAGGGAAAATTAATTGGATTGGAAGGTAATAGGAGAATCGGCAGCGATATCATCGTTGGCGATTTTTTTGTTTGCGGCAGTGATGAAGAAGGAAACCTGACATCATTGAGTGAGGAGGAGTTGGACACATACACAAAAATTTTTTATGAACCACAAGAGTTTACAAAAGAAGAAATAGAAGAAACGGCAGTAATTGAATTTTACACATTTGAATAAGGAGGATGTACAGTTATGAAAAATATGAAGACAGAACCAAGTGAAAAAACAATTATTTACAGAACCCCAAGTGATCCTATTGAAATCACAGATGAAATGCTGGAGAATGCAGAGATCAATCCTAATGAATTGGTAGATATCATTCTTCAAAAGGGATGCATCATTATAAAGCCAACAAGTGTGCTTGGCAGGTTACCAGAGGATCTGCTTTTGCTTTATGAAGAACTTGGATTTTCGAGAGAAATGGTGGAGTGTGTTTTTACAAAATATGCTGAAGAAGCAGGAGGATTCGATGCTTTGGTTGAACAAATCAAAAAAGAAAGAAATGTGGCATTGTGGTAAGGTGAGAAAATGCGAAAAATAACAGACTTAAGAGGAATCAAAGATACCGCCAAAGTATTCCTGCACATGAAGATAGAAGAAACAAAGTTTTCGCCGTTGGTCATCAAGCATCCGTTTACAGATTCAGCGATGGTTTGTCTGTCGCAGACTGACGGCGAAATTGCCTTTGCCAATATTATGGAAGACACAAAGGCATTTACCCTATGGAAAGAACAAGTGGAAAAGCAGATCGATACTGCGGAAGATGTGTTTGGGGTATACCACCTCGTACCGGAAAGAAATCCGGCGGCGAAGCCGTTTTTGCGAAGCAAAAATACTGACCTCATGACAAAATCTTATCTGCTTGCTTTTTTAAAATATGCGGAACCATACTTGTCCAGAGAAGATTTTTCCAAAATGCTTGCAGACATCTGGATTCGGACAGAAGCACCTAATCTTGATCCCAACTTCAAGCAGAAAGAACTGCTGGATCTGTTCCGTAAATCAAAACAGGAGGAGATGATGACAGAAGATGAAATAGAAACACTGCGAAGCCTGCCGGAAACAGTATCGGTTTATCGAGGCGTGACTTCATATAATGCAGGCAAGGTCAAAGCCTTGTCTTGGACACTGGATCAAAAGGTTGCCCAATGGTTTGCCAATCGATTTGGAGAAAACGGTACTGTTTATGAGGCGGAAATTTCAAAGGAACATATTTTAGCGCTATTTAAAGGAAGAAATGAATGGGAGGTGATTGTGGAACCAGATCACTTGCTTCAGTTATCAGAAGCTTTGGAAGAAAATATGGAAGAACCACAGTTATAAAAACGTGATGGCGGGAACATGAACATTCATGTTCTTTTTTTATGTCAGAAAGGAGAAGGAAATGAAAAGAAAGTATCCCCAGAAGAATAAACAGCGACCAGCGAAAAAACTTCCGCCGGAGAGCAGAGTCCAACCTAATAAAAAAGTAAAGTATCACAGACGCTCTGATCAGATTTACGGGAGGTAATCCATATGGAAAAAGCATCCCATAAAGCCAATACACAGTGTGCTGAAGACATTGGAAAAGCCATCAACAGTCATTTCGATGGTTTTCATTACCATACAGGCTTTGAGAAAGAACTTATCAAAACCTATGGCATGGAGCGAGTCAAATATGTTGTTGCTTATAACATCCAGCAAAAGCTTAACGATGGAAGGATCAGCAAAGAGAATAAGACCTGGGCATTGCAGAGCCAAATGAACCAAGGCGAAGACAACCCCAAACCGGAATATACGATCCATACCCACAGCGGCTTGTTGGATTTATTTGCCAACAGTATTCGAAAACAACAGCTTACCCATGAAGCAGAAGAAAACATGAAAGGTGGTGATGCCGATGAAATAGAAGAAACTGATATGGATATGCAGTTATAAGCAAAGAAACAAGGCGGAGCAATCCGCCTTGTTTCCGTTTTAAGATTCTGAAAACAAGCCCATAAGACAAACCGAATCGGAGCAGAAAGCTCTCTTTTCACTGCCGTCTTACAGGTTGTTGTATGTTACCTCAGAAAAAAGGAAACGTCAACAGCATGAAAAGAAAAGACAGCGAAAGGAGAAATGTGTATGTATTTTTTGGATTTTTTTGCTGGGATCGGGTTGTTCTGTTTGGGACTGGAGCAGGCAGGCTGGACCTGCAAAGGGCATTGTGAGATAGACAAATATGCCAATATGAGCTATCAGGCGATGCACCGCATAAAGGAGGGAGAGTGGTTTGAAGAAGACATCACCAAAGTCAGTGCCCAAAGCCTACCAGATGTCGATCTTTGGACAGGCGGATTCCCTTGCCAGGATGTCTCAATGGCGGGGGAAAGGAGAGGATTATACGGAGAACGAACTGGCTTGTTTTTTGAGTTTGTTCGACTCCTCAGAGAACGAGGTTACCATAAACCCAGATGGCTTATCCTTGAAAATGTTAAGGGAATCTTTTCCTCTGGCGGAGGCTGGGATTTTGCCATTGTTCTATGTGAACTGGCCGCATTGGGGTACGGTGTGGAATACGCGCTTGTCAATTCCAAAGACTACGGTGTACCCCAAAGCAGAGAGCGTGTGTACATTATCGGAGATCTTACAGGAAGAAGTACCGGAAAAATATTTCCTCTCAGAAGTCCAGGCAAGACAGCTCCTGCACAGATTATTGGAGGTCCGCAGGGAAGCAGGATCTATGACACAGGAGGTGTTTCACCAACTATCACTTCTGGAACAGGAGGATTAGGCGCAAAAACAGGTTTATACTTTGTTGCAAAGGATGAGCAAAGCGGTCTTGTGACAAAACCATACAGCGGCACCATTGACGCAAGCTATGGAAAGGGCTTGGGATGCCGACAGCATAGGACAGGCATTTTGGAAAGCAGACTGCCAAGAGCTTTGCTGAACCCAGGAAAAGAAAAGACAAGACAAAACGGAAGGAGAATCAAAGAAGAAGACGAGGAAATGTTTACACTTACGGCATCTGATATTCATGGAATCCTTTTGGATTCCCGTATCCGAAGACTGACACCATTGGAAACATTTCGTCTGCAAGGGGTACCGGATGCATATTTTGAAAGAGCAGCCAGCGTATGTTCAGACGCACAGCTGTATAAGCAGATCGGAAACGCAGTCACAGTGCCTGTGGTACGAGCCATAGGCGAAAAAATAGCGGAATATTGGAAAGGGGAAAAATAAATATGATTCAAGTGACTTTTTGCAGTAAACAACTTTTTGAAAAGAAAAATGAGGTGGATGTTTCTCTCAGACTTCCTGCAGATGCAGAAACCATGAAACGATATTTGGAAGCAGCTGGCGTTAGAGATATGGACGATCTTTTGATCGGTGATTTCAGAATCCATGAGCTTTACGCATGGAGCTGTGGAGAATATCAGGAATGGGACAAAGCTGATCTGAATGAGCTGAACTATCTGGCAGCAAGACTTGAGGAATTGTTTGAGGAAGACCAGGATGAGCTGTATTGTGATTTATTGGAAATGCATCAGCCTCAAAGTGCTGCTGACATGATCAATCTATCTTATGGTTTCGACAAAGTATCTTATGATCCTGCAATTCGAAACAATCAGGAATTGGGAGAACACCTTGTAAAGAACAATCTTTTTGTGATTCCAGAAGATATGAAATCATTTGTGGACTATAACAAGGTGGGACAGCTTTATCTTTATACCATGAAACATTCGAAAGACGCTGGCATGATGCAAGTCGATGAGAATGGTTGTATCTGTGATAGTCACAAGGAGCAGGAAAGATATGGTTATTATGACGGAGTGAATGTTCCAGAGGAATATATGATTCTGACAGAAGAAGTTTTTGAAGATCAAGCACAGCAGCATATTCAAAGCTGAGAACAGACAGAGGGTCTGTTTTTTTTATTACTTATTATAAGGAGGAATATTATATGATTCGTTTGTATGTGGCAAGTGAAAAGTTGGTAAAAGAGGAAAAAGACATCTGTGTCAGATTGGTGCTTCCGGTAGAAGAAAATGAAATCTGGATTGCCCTTGAGAAAACAGAAATGGAATCATTGGATGACTGCGAGATTTCAGATGTAGAGTGTGATGTGGAAGAAGCGCAGGAGTTTTTGTGTTCTTTGGAAATCAGCAGAGTCAATATTTTTGAACTGAATGTTTTTGCCGGTCTTCTTTCCGCATTGCCAGAAGATGAATTGATGCTTTATCGAGAGAAATTAAAAGATAAGCAGCCCAAAAGTCTCGAAGAAGCCATTTATGAGATTTGACGCAGGCAGAAAAAATTGCAAAGGAGGTGCAGCCGTTGAATGAAGTGATAAAGCAAATGCAGAAAAGAATTGTGGAAGGCATACAGCTTCCAGATAAGAAACAGCAAAATCAGTTAAGAAAAGATGTGGAACAAGCACTGCAGGAAAGCATCAAGGATTTAGCAGAGCATGGCGGCGGACCACAAGCAGAAGACAGGTTTTGGAAACGATTAGAGCATATTGCAGCCAAAGAGCCGAAAAATCGAATCATATATCAGAACTATCAGGATATTAGTTATTTCTGGCAGTATACAGAAAACTGGTACAGCTGCTATCCGCCGAACTTGAGCGAGGAAGAAAGAGAAAAAGCTCTTGGTTACGCGGAATTTAAAAGAAAAAACGTGGAAGACAGAGAAAGGTATATGACCGTCTATTTCCCATGCGGCAGAATTGGTTTGAAAGGTTTTTTTGTAGACAATAAATTACCTGAAAGCTGTGGGCATACGGTTTATGGAGTTTATTGCGAAAATGAAAAAACATATACCATAGGAGAAATACTTGAAAAACTGCCAAAAGAAGAAATGGATGTATTTCAGCTCAACGAGCTATTCTGCAGGTTTGATAAGCTGCCAGAGGAAATGCAGCGTGTATATGGCTTGACGCTTCCATTAAAAGAGCCGAGAACAGTAAAAGAAATGATCGACCTGATGGACCATCTTTCGGAAGTCTGTGTGGTAAACGGCATCCAAAATGAAAGACAGTTAGGTGAGTTTTTGGTAGAAAATGAACTTTTTGATGTTTCATTTCCCGATGAAGTTTTGCCATATCTGGATTACGCAAAAATCGGCAGGGAACATATGCAGACACATCAGGGGAAACTCATTCAAGGTGCGTATGTGGAAGATACTTCCGCTGATAATGTAAATCAATTCAGCCAAGAATCAAACGAAGAAAATGACCAAAGTGATGATTATGAAATGAAGCTGTAACAGGAAGGAGTGACAGAGATGGATAAAGGCTCATAGAAGTGAGGCGATGAAATATGGTAAACAGTATGATTCCATGGATTGGTGGAAAACGATTGATGCGTGAGTTCCTCATTGCACGTTTCCCACCGCATTATGATAAATATGTAGAAGTATTCGGTGGTGCTGGTTGGGTTCTTTTCGCCAAAAAGCCGGAAAGGTTCGAGGTGTATAACGATGCCAATTCCAATCTGACCAATATGTTCCATGTAGTAAAGCATAAGCCCATGAGCTTTGTAAAAGAGCTTGGCTTTTTGCCGCTGAACAGCAGAGCCGAGTTTGATCTGATGCTGGACTGGCATAGAAAGCAAGATTTTTCACTGCCATATCAGACAGAAGAAATGGCACTGGCAAAGATTTGTCTTTCCCCTATAGATTTTCGGGAGTATAAAGAACTGATCACAACACAGGCTGAACTGGGCGATGTGAGGAGAGCAGCTACATTTTATAAGCTGATCCGCTACAGCTATGCGGCAGGTGGAAACAGCTTCAATGGTCAGCCGGTAAATATCGCCCAGACATACCGCACCATATGGCTTGCCAACCGCAGGCTGAATGAAAACGGCGTGAAGAGTGACAGTGAGATTTTGATGGCTGGCGGAAATCCGGGCAAAGGCGTGATCATACAGAATAAAAGTTTTGAGGTCATCATCGCTTTGTATGACAGTCCAATGACTTTTTTTTATCTTGATCCTCCGTACTATGGAACAGAAAAGCAGTATGAGGAGCTGTTTACATTGGAACTGCATTATCTGCTCCGTGAAGTGCTGGGGAAGATAGAAGGATTTTTTATGCTTTCATACAATGATTGTGCGTTTATCCGTGAGTTGTATAAAGATTTTTATATCACGCCTTTTGAAAGACTCAACAGCATAGCACAGAAATATACACCAGGAGGTATGTTCAAAGAACTTGTGATTACAAATTACGATCCAAATCTGAGATTAAACAGTCAGCCAAAACAGCTGACACTGTTATAAAAAGGAGGTATTGATATGACAATCAATTGTTTTAAAACGGTCAGTGCGAAGGGGTTGATTTATCTGCCTGTGGCACTTAGAAGATTCGTTGGAATCCATGAGGATGATGTGGTGCAGATAACCGGAAGGGGCGGGATCATTTTAATCAATAAGGCTGAAGTGACTGCGGAGAATCCTGTGGAGGTGCTGCAGGCAGATTTCCAAAAAGAAAAGGAGGATGCGGAAAAAGAACGAGATCAGATCAAAAATAGAATCAAGCAGTTGTTAAGCGAAGGAAAGTCATTGGATGAAGTATTGGACGAAGTCCTTCGCTTTTTGTTTTGAAAAGGGGTGACAAACATGGACATTGAAAAAGCATTGAGGCAGTATCAGAAAACAAAGGATTTTTCTGATGACTGCCAGAGGAAAAAAACAGAACTTTTTACTGATTTTCATGTTCTCCCCGATGACCTGACCATAGAACGCATGGTACTTGAGGAGAAAAGGAAAGAATTAGAAGAAAGGAGGGAATCCGTATGAAAAAAGCAATCTTATGTCTGATTGCGGCAGTATCACTGCTTCTGCCTGTATCGGCTGCGGCTGCTCCTACAGAAACTGGGGTGTCTGCTCAAGAAGCATCTGTGCAGGAAGCATCAGCTACTGACAGTTCTTTGCCTGTACCCATTTCCGTGGAAAGGAAGAACATAGACGGTGTGGAATATCTGATAAAGGTTTATGATCTGCCGACAGATACACCACAGAAACAGCTGGTGGAAGAAGACTTTGTATTGGAAGACTTCTTGTTCAGCTATATCACTACGGATAAACAGATCAATGAGAATAAGGACACCAAAGAAGTTACAGAAGACGCCAAGGCAGAAGGCAGTTCTAAAAATCTGGAAGAAGTCATCAAACTCTTTCCAGCCATAAAACCTTATGATAAAGACGGATATCAAGGTACATTGACACTGGATACCGGCAGTATCGTTACAGAGGTTGCAGGCTATACCACTAAGAACTATACGGTGTCTGCCACAAAGGAATACCCAGGTTTGATGTATGCCGATCCTTCTTACGTTTCCCAGTCAACAGTAAAAGACGGATATACATTGCCATTGACCAATGTCAGCTGGACCGTTATGGGAACATCCCTTGCCGGAGATACTTTGGTACCCACAGAGTATAAGGCAGTAGCCACTTATTCCAAAACATTCAGCTCGCAGGTGCCTACGGGCTATGTGTCCACAGCAAGGTACAAAGGCAATGTAACAAAGACAACGGCAGATACGGCAACCTTTACCATTACTTACGCAGGAAAGCTGGTGGAAAATGGAATGCCGCCAGTATTAAAAGCAGTAACAGGTATTATTTCGGTACTGCTTTTGGGCTGTGCCATTGCCATGCTTTTGCTTTATCTGAAAAACAGGCAAGGGGCGGATGTGTATAATCTCATTGACAAAGAGTATATCTGCATCGGAAGACAAAATGTCAATCCAAAGCAGCCTGTAATTGATTTGAATGAGTTTGAGGACTTGATTCAAAGCAATGTATTCCAGTTTGTGCTGGACAAGAAAACAACAAAGGCGCTTTTCGGCAGGAACATCAGTGTGACCTATAAAGACATGACAGTAAAGCACAGAGTCAATGAGAAAAAAGGAGAATATCGATTTGAACTGGATTTGGGAGGTGTGTTGGATGCGGAATAGAGTGAAAAAGTTTAAAATTTCTGTCCCAAGCATTATAAAAACAGTAATGGTTTTCCCTATGATTTGCGGAGCTCTTTTCTGCGTGCCAGCTTATGCTCTTGACTCGGATTTGAGCTACAATTACAAAACAGAGAATCAAGAGGAGTTTGTTATTGTGGGAAAATCCAATATCAACATCCAAGGGGAGATACCGGATTATCTCAGGGATATTTATGATGTATCACCGCAGACAGTCTATGATTCAGAGTATGGGGCAAATGTGGTGGAGCCAAATGCACCATCCATTAACAACACTACATACGCACCAACCAATGCACCAATCAATCCTTATACCCAAAGTCCAAACAGTCTGATTACAGGTACAGCCTATGGCGGGGGGACCAGTGGAAGCTATACGGCGAATATTTCCTCTGACGGCTATGTGACAAATGAGATTCCGGAACAGGTATATGACGAAGTTCTGCAGTATCCCTTAACAACCATTGAGCAGGTGCGAAACAGCGATGGGAGTATTGGCGTATTGAAGATTCCAGAAATTGGGCTGACGGTAACTGCCTATGACGGTGATACCTTCACAGCGATGAAAAAAGGTGTGGGACATTTGGCTTCCACTTCCTGCTGGAATGGAAATATCGGTTTGGTAGGACATAACAGAGGTACCAATGACTACTTTGGAAAACTGAAAAAACTGGATATTGGCGATGAAATGACCTATAGCACAAAACTTGGCACAAGAACCTATGTGGTAAAATCCATTACAAAGATTGCCGATACGGACTGGTCAAAACTTCAGTACACCAGTGACAACCGTCTGACATTGATCACCTGTGTGGAAGATGTAGGCGATCAGCGTCTTTGCGTGCAGGCAGTGCAGAAATAATCTTTTGCTTGCAGTGTAAATGGTTTTCCAATATAAATGATATTGAAAGGAAAACAAGGGGAAGGAGGCGAAATAAATATAGAAAGACTTTGACAGAGTATACGGTTTCCAATTGATTCAAAATGCAGTGAAAAAGAAAAAGGAGCGTGAAAAATATGAAAAAACGATTAGCAGCCATATTGGCAGCCACAATGGTATTAGGTACAGCACCAAGTGCTTTCGCTGCTGACCAGATCACAGTTACAGTTGATGGGGAAAAGGTCAATTTTGAGGATCAGCAGCCAGTGAATATTGATGGTCGTATCATGGTTCCAATCAGAGATGTGGCAGAAAAAATGGGCTGGGAATTTGAATGGTTCACATATTACGGAGATACGGTTGTAGATGGCACATTCCAAATAGAACATTCAGCTATCTTTACAAAGCCGATTGCATCTACTGATAGATATTACTAACGCTGAACGAGAAAAGGCAGGATTGAATCCACTTAAGCTGGATGATTCTCTAATGAAAGCTGCGGATGTGCGAGTCAAAGAAATGGGAGAAAGTTTTTCACATACAAGACCAGATGGCAGCAAATATATAACTGCGGCACAAGAAGCTGGGTATTCCGGTAGTTATGTAGGAGAAAATGGCAGTGCAGGCAAAAGCACAGCAGAATATATAGTCAGCTCGTGGATGAACTCGGAAGGACATCGAGAAAATATTTTGAATCCAAATTATAACTATATTGGAGTTGCTTACAACTACAATATAGGCTCTGAATATGGCAGTTATTGCATACAGATATTTGCAAGATAACAAATAGAAGTGAATAGTGCAGGCAAAAAAGAGATACAAAAATCAATTGTATCTCTTTTTTAATGCCAAAAATCAATAAGGAGGGAACCTAAATGTGTAAAACAAGAAGAATCATTGCTTTTTTGCTGGCGATGCTCATTGCCATTCCAACAATCTCCTTGTCAACGGTTCGCGCTGCAGAAGAAGGCAGTGATATCACCAAAATTACTGTTGTTAAAGGCAAGGATATCAATGATATAAAATATGATGGAAGGAATGTATTACATTCCTCTGCGTGGTGGTATGACGAGGAAGGCAATAAAAATCCAGCATTTTGTGTTGATCCCAATAAGGCTGGTTCTGGAGAATACTTTGCTGGAAAGTATGACTTGAATGTGGCTGGCGCAGAAACAAATGAAAAAATTGCCGCCATCATCAATAACAGCATTCCATATAAAACGTATCAGGAATTAGGTGTAAACAGTGAAGAAGAAGCCTATGCTGCTACAAAGGCAGCCATTTGGTGCGTGATTGGTGTATCGCAGTACACAGACCGAGGAAAATGGAATGCACCCGATAAACCACAGGTGACAGCTTTATTTAACAAACTGGTTGATCTAGCCTTGAATAATCCAGAACCAGTAAAAGCTGCGGTATATGGCACAATTAAAGTAGATGAAGAACCAGTGGAAGAAGAAAACTACTTTGTACAACGCTTTCAAGTGCAGGAAACAAGTAATTCTGGAAAGAAAATCACGAAGTATAAAGTCGAATTGACTGGCGATTATCCAGTTGGAACAATCATCACAGGTGAAGACGGCATCGAAAAAACACAGTTCAAAGGTGATGAAACATTTGCGATCCGTATTCCCAAGACTTCTGTCCCTGTTGGTGGCAGTGTGGAAGCAAATGTAAAGATTTCGGCAAATCTGTATTCCAATGTTATCTTGATTGGCAAACCTTTGAATGGCTTGGATGGCAAAGTACAGGATATGGAAATTGGGATGCCGAACCAGCCCATTACTATTAATGACAAAATGGTAATTGGAGTATCAGATATTCCTGGTAATCCGGGTGATGGCAAACTAAAAGTCATCAAGCTGGATGCCACAGATAATGCAACCCCTTTGGCAGGTGTAACATTCGATTGTTATAATGCACAGGGGCATTTAATTGATACAGGTACCACAGATGAATCTGGTATTTGGGAACCGAATATTACGGAGTCTGGTACCTATACGGTAGTAGAACGCTCTACCAATAATAGATATCAGCTGACTGAGCCAACCACTTTGGTCATTACGGTAGAGCCGGATCAAACAGCAACGGCAACATTTCGTGATTATCCGCCGCATATTGTGGTGACAGAAAAAGAAGATGCAGAAACAGGTGAACCTATTCCTGGCGTGCAGTATGAAATCATGCAGATCGATGGAAAAGGTGCATGGAGAGCAACAGGCAAAACCGATGCAGAAGGAAAAATCACATGGCAAGATGTACCAGACGGTACCTATCTTGTCAGAGAAGTATCCACTGTAGAAGGATATATCTTGGATCAGACACCTCAATATGTAACCGTAAGAAATGGACAGGCTGCCGGATTAAAATTTTTGAATAGTAAATTTCCAGGCTTGACTATCACCAAGATCGACCAGCAGACAGGCGAAGTCATTACTGATCCAGCTACTTTCAAAGTAGAACAGGTAGATGGCAGCTACACAACCACAGTCACAACAGAAAATGGTGTTGCTACACTGAAAAATGTACCTGTTGATACATATAAAATCACAGAAGTAACTGCACCTAAAGGATACGCATTGGGTGATTGCCCTCAGACCGTATATCTTGGCAAAGACAAGAATATTCAGGTGGTTATGAAAAATCTGAAAAAACCTGTGCTTACCATCGAAAAGATCGACGGACAGACAGGTGATGCAGTACCAGGAACCAAGTTTGAAATTAAGAAATCCGACGGAACTTTGATCGGTACCGTAACAACAGGTGCAGATGGTAAAGTAACAGTTGGTATGGACGGTGGCGAACTTGGATACCTCGATCCCGATGTTTATACCGTAACAGAAGTTTTTGTACCAGAGCCTTATGTACTGACAGGCGAACATCAGGATATCAGACTGAATGCAGGTGATAACAAGTCCTTGTTATTTGCAAACCTTGAAATGCCCAGCATCACCGTTGAAAAATACGATGAAGAAACAGGAGAAAAATTGCCTGGCGCGCAGTTTGCTATTTATGAGCAGGCAGACACCGCACGTCCTGTAGTAGAGGGTATGACTGACGAAAACGGTAAATTTACATCCGGCTATCTCAAACCCGGTACTTATGTGGTCAAAGAACTGAATCCACCTCCTGGATATATGTTATCTGATAAAATAAGCCCTGACAGAGTGATCGTTGCCAAACCTGGCGATGGTGAAATCGTCGTAAAGGTAGACAATATCAAGCTGCCAGAACTGACAATCAAGAAAATCGACTCTGTAACCAAAGAGCCGATTGCGGGTGTTGTGTATGAAGTCAAAGAAGTGGATGATACCAGCGTACAGCCCACAACAGTGACTACCGATGAAAATGGTACGATTGTGATTCCTTGGCTGAAAGCAGGTACTTATGAGATCACAGAAATTTCTACGCCGAAACCCTATATTTTGAACAGTACACCGCAAAGAGTCAAACTGGAAGCAGGCGATCAAAAAACACTAATGTTTGAAAACATCAAATACCCTACATTGATCATCGAGAAAACAGATTATACAACCAACAAGGGTATTCCAAACACCACATTCAAGATCGAGCATGAGGAAGACGATGGTGCAATTACAACAGTCGGTACATTCAAGACCGATGAAAATGGCAGAATCAAACTGCCGTATGTAGAACCTGGCTGGTATATCGTAACAGAAACCATTCCGGCACAGGGATTCCAGAAACCGACAAACCCTGTAACTCGTATTTATCTGAACCCTGGCGATAACTCTTATCTGAAGGATGATAATATCGCAGGTGGTGGCACTGGTGGCGCAGACGGCGGTACAACGACCGACGGTATTGAAATCACAAGTGGGAATGATTATGAAGTCGTAGACGGCATTGTCAACTATCCACTGAATAGTTTGGTCATCAAGAAAGCTGACGCCAATACAGGTGAAATGCTGGATGGTGCAACCTTTGAAGTATTCAGAATCACAGGGGAAACAAGTGGTCAGAATGGCAAACTGATCTGCACGGCAACAACTGATCATTCCGGTGTTATTGTTATCACTGGATTGGAAGCAGGTGCTTATGCGGTCAGAGAAACAAAAGCACCAAATAACTACATCATCGCAGAAACAGATATGCAGACAGTCAATATGAAAGCAGACGGAACATCTGTTGTGGAAGTAGTATTCCGAAACTATCCTTACGGCTCTCTGCTCATCACAAAAGTGGATGCCTTGACCAATAAACCATTATCCAATGCCACTTTCCAAGTAACAACAGGTGATGGAACGGTGGTTGGCAATAGTAACGGTATGTATACTACAAACAGCGATGGCGAAATCCTGATTCCAAATCTGAAACTAGGCAGTTATGTAGTAACTGAGCGCATTGCACCAGAAGGATATGCCTGCGATACAAAACCGCAGACCATTGAAATTGGTACAGATGGTGCTACATACAAAGTGCATTTCCAGAACCAGCCTATGTGCTCTCTCGTGATTTTGAAGAAAGACGCAGATAGCGGTAATCCATTGTCTGGTGCGCAGTTTAAGGTAACAACATCCAAAGGCGATGTCATTGGAAGAAACAATGGCATCTTTACCACAGACAGCAATGGCTCCATTACGATTTCTGATCTTGCCAAAGGCAGTTATATCGTAGAAGAAGTAAAGGCGCCGGATGGCTATGTGCTGGAGGAGCAGTCCAAAACCATTGCGCTGGATTATGGCAAAACTTATACATTGGAGTTCACCAATAAAAAGATGACTTCTCTTGTCATTAAAAAGGTGGATTCCATCAGCGGTGAACCGCTTGTTGGAGCAAAATTCTTCGTGGAGAAACAAAACGGGGAACACGTAGGTGAATATACCACAGATAATACCGGTACCATTCTGCTTCCGACACTTGATCCGGATTGGTATGTGGTAAGAGAAACAAAAGCGCCGGAAGGCTACATCATGGACGAAACACCAAAAACAGTGGAGGTAAAAACGAATGTGCCAACAGTGGTAACATTTGAAAACAAACCGCTTTCAGGAATCAAAATCGTGAAAACCGATTCTGAAACAGGGGAACCGTTGGAGGGTGTATCTTTTGCCATCGCAAAAATGAATGGCGAAAAAATCGGAACTTTCAAAACAGATAAAGAAGGTATGATTTATATTTCAGACCTTGAGGACGGTTACTATACTGTAACAGAAACAGAAGGTTTGGAGAATTATTACTGGGACAAAGAACCGAAAACCGTTGAGGTTAAGTCTGGAAAGCAGACTATTGTGGAAGTGGAAAATCAGCCATATTCCGGTTTGGTCATTGAGAAAACCAACAGCAGGACCGGCGATCCTATCGAAGGTGTAGAATTCCTTGTGACAAAATTCAACGGTGAGCAGATCGGATACTATGAAACAGATAAATCTGGTTTGATTGTCATTGAAGGTCTGGAAGAAGGCACATACTTGGTAAAGGAAACAAAAGAAGCCAAAGGATACAAACTTGACAGCGAAGCCAAAGAAGTGGAAATCAAAGACGGCAAGAGAACGACATTAAAAGTGGAGAATGATCCAATGTCTTCTGTATTGATCCATAAAATCGACTCTGTCACAGGAGAAGGTATTCCAGGAGTGAAATTCCTGTTATATGACAGTGACAATGAACCAATCGGTCAGTTTGAAACAGATGACGAAGGCTATATCTGGATCAGAAAAGAATTGCCAGAAGGCAAGTACAAACTCAGAGAATTAGAGCCTGCAGAAGGATATATCTCTGACAACAGCGAGAAAACATTCTATGTGCAGAAAGGCAGAACAATAGAAATCGAGTGGGAGAATACACCAGAAGTCGGTCAGATCGTCATTACAAAACGCTCTTCTGAATTCAATGAACTGACAGGTCTTCCCGCTGGTTCTCCATTGTCCGGCGCGGTATTTGAAATCTATAATACCACAGGAAATTTGGTAGATAAGATTTCTTCTGGCAGCAATGGTGTTGCCGCATCTAAGGGATTGCCTGTAGGTGTCTACACCATCAAAGAAGTATCCGCACCAAGATATTACGCTTTGAATGATAAAACACTTTTGGCAGAAATCAGGCACAACGGTGATATCGTCAGATTTGAAGTGCTGAACAGCAGCATTTCTTTGAACTTGACCGTTCAGAAAAAAGGACCAAATGCCGCATCTCCTGGACAGACCATCCAGTATGACATTTATGAAGTGCAGAACGGCTCCTCCGGCACTTTGGAAAACTTCTATATTCATGACAGGATTCCAACAGATGCCACAAGAGCTTTGAAGATCGTCACAGGCACATATTCTGAAAGAATGTATTATAAGATCACTTATAAAACAAACTACAGGGATTATCGTGTGCTTGCGGAAAATCTTCTGACAAAGAACAGCTATGAATATAGCCTCTATCCAAATGTACTTGGATTGGCAAATGGGGAATATGTAACAGATGTGCGTCTGGAATTTCCACAGGCAAGCCCTGGTTTTAAGATGCTTGAAAATATGTCTGTCTTCTGTCAGGTGATGCCGAATATGCCGAAAGACTACCGCATTGTCAATAGAGCAGATGTTGGCGGAAGATACGGCAATGAATGGGAAAGCGCAAAGACCAGCTGGAACACAACGGTGTGGACTGTGAATACACCGCCAGTAACGCTTCCCAAAACAGGTTATTAAAAATATGATTTCTGGGGCAGTCGGAAGACTGCCCCTTTTCTACGAAAGGAGAGAAGAACAATGGCAGTAAGATGGAAAAGAGTATTTTTGCTGACAATGGTTGTGCTTATGGCAGTGATCTTCTTCGCACCGCCAGTATTTGCGGCACCGGACAGTGGTCAGGTTTCCACAGCCATTGAAAGCACATGGAAGACAGCAGCTGGTCAGATCAAAACCGTAACCAATAATGTGATATTCCCGGTGGTGGACTGTGTGCTGGCGATCCTGCTTTTTGTCAAATTAGCTATGGCTTACTTTGATTACAAAAAACATGGCGAATTTGATTTCGCGCCAGTGGCAATCCTGTTCTTTGGTCTAGTGTTTGCCATTACAGCACCAACTTATATCTGGAATATTCTTGGGATTTAACAAAAATAATGAAAAAATTTTATTTGAGCGCAAATGCTCTGAAATCATTGAAATCTCAAAAAGGTATCCTTTTAGAAACTGCCCAATAGTATCATTGCGGTAACCATAGCACTTGAAAGTGCGTACTTTTCTTATTCTTTTCTTTCTATTATGATGAACCTGTAAGAAAAAAGAAACGCAAAAAATCAGCAATATTTTTTAAGGAGGAAAAGAAAATGAAAAAGAACACTGTTATTTTAACAGCTGCACTAATCAGTGCATTTACTGCCAGTACAGCATTTGCTGATACCACTGTGAAATTTCGAAAAGCAGTTGAAGAGAAAGGCGGCACAGTCGTATGGAATAGCCAAAACAGAAGCGTGACCGCTGAGGTTGATGGAAAAACAATCAGCTTTACTGTTGGAAGTGGAAAAGTGGTCGTTGATGGACAGGAAATAAACGCAGAAACGACAATTGTAAATAACAGAACGATGGTTTCAACAGGATTCATTCGTCAGTATGTTACAGGAAATAACGAAGAAGCAGAAATGAGCCATACAGAAAAAGCCATTGCTTTGATTAACAGCTTTGCAAGCGGAGATACAACTGTAGCTGATGAATTAATGGCGGAAGGATATATTCAGCACAATCTGGCATATGGCACCGGAAGAGAAGCATTTAAAGATTCTATTCGTTATCTTGCTTCCGCACCAGAAGAAACAACGGTAAATAATATTCGTGCCTTTGAAGATGGAGATTATGTATTCCTGCAGACAGTTTATAATTTTGCAGGTGCTGGAGAACAGGTAGCTTTTGATATTTTCAGATTTGACGAAAATGGAAAAATTGCGGAACATTGGGACAACCTCGCTTCATTAGCTGAGCCAAATCCTTCAGGACATACGCAGATCGATGGTGCAATGGAGTTAAAAGATTTGGATAAAACAGAGGAAAACAGAACTCTCGTGAAAAACTTCCTTTATGATGTAATGCAGGGGAATAATCTTGAAAAAACTCCAGAGTACTTTGATGGTGATACTTACATTCAGCATAATACTGGTATTGCAGATGGTGTTTCTGGATTAAATGAAGCCTTGGCAGCTCTTGCTGAACAGGGAATCGAAATGATTTATGACGAAACACACATGGTTCTTGCACAAGGTAATTATGTTTTGGCAGTTAGTGAAGGTACTTTCGGCGGTGCTCCGACCAGCTATTATGACCTTTGGAGAGTTGAAGACGGTAAGATTGCTGAGCACTGGGATGTAATGGAAACCATTGCAGATCCTTCCACATGGGCAAATGAAAACGGTAAATTTTAATTTTAATCTTTAGGAGGTAAAGAATATGAAAGAAGTTGTAGAATTTTTACAGGCAAATCCAGTACAGTATCTTGCTACAGTGGGCAGAGATGGAAAGGCAAAATGCAGACCATTTATGTTCTGTTTTGAGAAAGACGGAAAATTATGGTTTTGTACCAATCATACAAAAGAAGTGTATAAAGATATGCAGGAAAATCCATATATTGAGGTTTCTGTTTCCAGCCCTGAATACGCTTGGATCAGACTCAGCGGCAAAGCGGTATTTGAAAATAACATGGAAGTAAAAGAAAGCTGTATGGCAAATCCTATTGTGAAAGGACAGTACAAAACAGCGGATAACCCCATTTTTGAAGTCTTTTATCTGGAGGATGCAAAAGCAGTCATTGCTGATTTTTCTGGGAATCCGCCAAGAACATACCAGTGCTGATACTAAGAAAGGGCAGTATAGTGACTATGCTGCCCTTATAAATATAAGAGGAATGAAATGAATGATATAGAATATCAAAATTTACCGAAATGCCCTGTTGAAACAACCTTGCTGTTTTTAAAAGACAGAGAGTGTATCATTCTATTGGGATATATACTCTTGGGCGTTTTGGAAAGCAGTGAATTGCAAAAAATGACGGCAATGTCAGAAAAAACATATCAAAAAACTTTGGATACTTTATGGAAAAACGGATTAATCACTTGTGAGAATGGTATTTTGCCTACAGAGTTAGGGGAAAGTTTGAAACCAGTGATTTTAGCAATGGCTGAATGGGGAGAAAAATATAAAACACAGCAGAAAAATTAACTGCTGTGTTTTATAAATTATACAAATTTCTTTTTATATTCAGTACCCCACATAAACATAGAGTCTAAAATAGGCTTTAAACTATAGCCGGTTTCCGTAAGTGTGTATTCTACCCTTGGAGGAACTTCGGGATATACTTTTCTCGTTAAAAGACCTGCTTCTTCCATAGAACGAAGATTGCTGGTCAGAACTTTCTGTGTAATCCCTGTTACAGAATGCATCAGTTCATTAAAACGTTTTGTTCCTTCCAGAAGATCGCGGATAATCAGTACTTTCCACTTATTTCCGATAAGCTGTAATGTCATTTCTACCGGGCATTCGGGTGCTTCTTTTGTCATAAAATCACGTCCCTTATTTCTTATGTTTATTCAATAGTATCAAATTGGATGTATATACTTAATTATACTATTGGGATAAAATCTGTCAACGAATTTATGGAGATGAAAAAATGAGAACAATAGATTACTTGAATATGTTAAAAAATGAAATACATTCTGCTGTTTTTGCAACTATCGATGAAAACGGACTGCCTTGCACAAGGGCGATTGATATTATGCTTGCAGATGAAGCGGGTATTTATTTTATTACTGCTAAAGGAAAAGCATTTTATCATCAGCTGATGGCACAAAAATATGTTTCTATCAGTGCCATGACAAATGGAAAAGATTCTCTGAGCAAAAAATCCATTACGGTACAAGGAAAAATTAAAAATATTGGGCAAAGCCGTTTAGATGAAGTGTTTAGAGAAAATTCATACATGGAAGAAATATATCCAACAGAAAAAAGCAGAGCCGCACTTGAGGTGTTTTGGCTTTATGAAGGAGAAGGCGAGTTTTTCGATTTGTCTTCTGTGCCGATTTTTCGGGATACATTTTCAATCGGCAATGGCAAAGTAAGCCAAAAGGGATATTTTATAACAAATAAATGTCGTGGATGCAAAATATGCTACGCTAACTGCCCTCAGAAGTGTATAGATATTAGCGTAAAACCTGTTATGATCCATCAGGAAAACTGTCTGCACTGTGGGAATTGTTACGATGTTTGTCCCTTTGGAGCCATTGAAAGGAGGCTGTGAATATGAGCAAATGGAAATTAAAACAAAATCTTACATTGGATGAGAAAATTCATGCCTTGAAAGAACGAATTGATTCTGCAGAACATATTGTCATTGGTGCCGGTTCCGGACTTTCTACAGCAGCAGGATTTACTTATGGCGGCAAAAGATTTGAAGAGAATTTTGCTCCTTTCATTCAACGATATGGGCTGAAAGATATGTACTCAGCAGGTTTTTATCCATTTCTAACACAGGAAGAAAAGTGGGCGTATTGGAGTAGGCATATTTATTTGAACAGGTATGACGTAGAAAAAGGAAAACCATATTTGGATTTATTGGAGTTAATAAGAGAGAAGGACTACTTTGTTTTGACTACCAATGTGGATCATCAATTTCAGTTATGCGGTTTTGATCCAGAAAGAATATTTGCAACACAAGGGGATTATGGTCTTTTTCAATGTGCGAAAGCCTGCCATAAAAAATTATATGATAATGAAAAAATCGTGCGCGAAATGATAAAAGAGCAATCAGACTGCAAAATTCCATCATCTCTCGTACCAAAATGTCCTGTCTGTGGAGGAAATATGGAAGTCAATCTTCGCTGTGACCAATATTTTGTAGAGGATGAAAATTGGGAGGAAGCAGCACAAAGATATAATCATTATTTGGCTAAAAATAAAAACGAAAAGATACTGTTTCTGGAGCTCGGTGTGGGTGGAAATACACCGGTCATTATCAAGTATCCATTCTGGGAAATGACAAGCCAGTGGAAAAAATCATTTTATGTGTGTATCAATCTAAATGAGGCATGGGCACCAGAAGAAATCAGAAGAAAGTCATTATGTATCGATGGAGATATCAAAGAGATATTGTCAATTTTGAAGGAGTGTTAAATATGGATCAAAAAGAAAGGCTTGATTATTTGGTTCAATACTTATGCCAAGATTCTATCGTATATAAAGATATAGTGGTAAAAGATGAACAAAAACGACAGTTATTACGTTCACTTATGAATATACGTGTGCCAAAACCTGCATCTAAGAAATTTATTCAGATACAGGATGAATTTTTACAGGAGGAGGCAGTTGAAAAAGGAGTTGTAAAAACCGACGATTTGCCAACGGTGAAAGAAATGCTGAATGTTCAGTTTCCTTTTGCAGATCGTATCTGCCTTTGGCAGGAGGATATTACAAGACTAAAAGCTGATGCCATTGTAAATGCTGCGAATTCTCAAATGCTTGGGTGTTTTGTTCCTTGCCACAGATGTATCGATAATGCCATACATTCATCAGCTGGAATACAGCTCCGTGCAGAATGTATGGAATATATGGAGGTGCAGAGGAAAAAGTATGGAGAAGACTATGAAGAACCGACAGGTCAAGCGGTGATAACTTCCGCATATAATCTTCCAAGTCGATATGTGATTCATACAGTAGGACCTATTGTAAAAGAAGAACTGACACAAAAAGAATGTGACCTTTTGAAAAAGTGTTATCAGTCTTGTCTGGAAGTGGCTGAAAGAAAAGGTTTAAAAAGTATTGTTTTTTGTTGTATTTCAACAGGAGAGTTTGCTTTTCCCAATAAGGAAGCAGCACAAATAGCTGTAGAAACCGTTGTTGAATTTTTGCAGAACAGTCAAAAGATTGAAAGGGTTATATTTGATGTATTTAAAGATGAAGATTTCAAAATATATCAAAAAATTTTAGAACTCAAAGAAATTAAATCTCATCTTACAAGCAAGGAGAAAAAATAGAATTTGTTTATTACACAATGGCAGTTGAAATATGGAAATGAAGTCAGAAAAATAGATATGAATTGAGCCTTTATTCTAAATAGAATAAGGGCTTTTTTTATGGAAAAAAGGAGGAATGATGATGGGATGCTGGGGTGTAAAAGCATTTGAATCAGATGAAGGTCTGGATGCCTTGGAATGGATCAGAAACCATATTCCGGAAGACGGCTGTCTGCACTTAAAGGAATTGTTGGATCAGTTAAAATTAGACGAATGGTGTAGACCGCCTGCTGCGGAAAACGGAGAGTCCCACAGCAGCACAATGCTGATTGCGGAACTGATGGAAAGCTTTCAAAATGGTACTATAGAAGAATGGGAGTATCTCCCGAAAAACTCCTTTGAAAAAGTGGTTTCGTTTCTTGTGGAAAAGGAATCCGTTAAAGAAATGCGTGAGTATCTTTCCAAAACATTGGAAACCGCTAGGGAAAATGCACAGAACAATCAATGGAACGGATGGTTTGAAGAAACCAACTGGAACAAATGGCAGGAACATATGAAAAGCCTGATTGAAACTATGCGTAAAATTTTGGAGCAAGACGGAGATGTGCTGGAACTGATACCCCAGACAAAACAGGAGATGTTAGAGGATATAAAAATGGAATAGAACAGAAAAAGAAGGTGATGAAAAATATGTTTGGCTTAGACTTCGCCGTAGATGGTGTGCTGGATCAGTTCTGTGACTGGATCTACGGCAAACTGATCACATTCTTCGGTGAGTTTTTCAGTATGATTAATATGATGGGTGCAGAACTTTTTGAGCTGGATTGGATCAAAGCAATCCTGCTCTTTTTTTATTATTTCGCCTGGGCGTTGTATATCGTTGGGATTGTAGTGGCTGTGTTTGACACAGCCATTGATGCACAGAGAGGAAAAGGAAGTTTTCAGGACTTGGCGTTAAATATCATCAAGGGTTTTTTTGCCGTCAGTCTGTTTACTGTAGTACCTATTGATCTTTATGTCTTCTGCATCAATCTGTCAAATGAACTGATTGGCGCCATTGCTGGTATGTCGGATTCACCAGGAAAACTTGGTGCCATTGCCACTATGGTGCTGGGCAGTTTTGAAACACCTGGTGCTAATGTGGTGGTGTCTATCGTGTTTGTCATACTGATTGGATATGCGTTCATCAAAGTGTTTTTCGCAAACTTAAAACGAGGCGGTATCCTTCTTGTCATGATGGCAACCGGCAGTCTTTATCTGTTCAGTGTGCCAAGAGGATACAGCGACGGATTTGTATCCTGGTGCAAACAGGTGGCAGCGTTTTTACAAACCATTGTACTGGTTGCAGGGCTGGTTACTTATAACGCAAATATGCTGCTGGGCATCGGATTGATGCTTTCCAGCACAGAGGTACCGAGAATCGCACAGAACTTTGGATTGGATACCAGTATGCGTTTCAACGCAATGAGTACGGTATATTCCGTAAATTCCGTAGTCAATATGGCACGTAATGTAGGAAGGATCGCAAGCAGATGACCTGAAAAATTATTATAAAGGAGTGAGTTCTATGAAGTGGGTAGATAATGGGAGAAGAATGGCGGAAAGAGCAAAAGAATTGTTCCCACCAGGTACAAGAATTCAATTAATTCATATGGATGCTCCATATAATCCAGTGCCTGATGGAACAAGAGGAACGGTCAAGTTCGTGGATGATATGGGAACCGTATTTCCTGATTGGGATAACGGCAGAGGTCTTGGTGTGGTATACGGTGAGGACAGTTTCCGAAAGCTCACACCAGAACAATTGTTGGAAGAACAGCAGAAAGAAGACGTGGATGAGGACATGAATATGGGAATGTAAGGGAGGTTTTTGAAATGAAACTGGTATATATCTGTTCTCCATTAAGAGGAGAACCGGAAAAAAACATAGCAAAGGCGAACGAATACGCCAGAGAAGAAGCAATGAAAGGGAACTGTGCCATCGCACCACATTGTGTTTTCACACAGTTTTTGAACGATGAAGTGTCAGATGAACGCTGGCTCGGACAGGAAATGGGGAAAGCACTTCTTTGCAGGTGTGATGCACTTTTGGTTTGCGGCAATGTGATTTCAGAAGGAATGCGTGAGGAAATCAAAATTGCCTATGAGAACGGCATTACTGTTTTAGGCAGAGATTTGTCCATTGCGGATATCGAAGATGCGGTGTTTGGAGAAACAGAACAGTGCTGTGAGATGGTATAAAAGGCAGGTGAGAAGCGATGTATATTTATCCGGAAAACCTGAAAGGCAAAAGCACCATGTTCCTTTGGACACTACGAGATATGCTGATCATCATCATAGGAGCAGTCCTGTCCGCTGTCTTTGCGGCAGCTTTGGACTGGATTGTGCCGGGGGTAATGGTTGGAGTGTTCGCCTTTTTGACACTGCGTATTGATAACGAGCTGAATATCTCAGACTATATCCGCTTTGCCTTTCGATTTTTTGTGACAACACAACAGATTTTTTATTGGAGGTTTGCCGATGACAAAAATGAGAATTGGAAAGAAGAAATCCACCAGAGAAGAAATAGGCGCCAGAAATATTGATGCACTTGGCGTGGAAACATACGGCAATGAGTATCTGGTTTACTTTCTGGTACAGCCGGATAACATTGCGGTACTATCAGAAACGGCAGTAAAAACAAAAATCATGGCGATGTCCAGTGTCATCAAAGGGCTGGACTCCATTGAATTTTCCTGCATCAATTCCAGAGAAAACTTCGACCAGAACAAAATGTTTTACAAAGAGCGTCTGGAGGAAGAAGAAAGCCCCAAGGTGCGAGAAATATTGGAAAAAGACCTGATCCATCTGGACAGAGTGCAGATACAGACAGCTTCCGCAAGGGAGTTTTTGTTTATCCTCCGCTTTCGCAACTATAATCCAGAAACAAATGAGGTACAGACAGGCATCAGCAGAATGACGAAGCTGTTGAAGGATGCAGGATTTTCCTATCGCCAGGCAAGTAAGGAGGACATCAAAAGGCTCTATGCCGTTTATTTCGTACAGAATATCACGCAGGTATACTTCGATGACTATGACGGCGAGAGATTTGTAAAGGGGGATGAATACCGTTGAAAATCAGCAGAACAAAGAAAACAAAAGCCTATATTCCCAAAACGGAAGAAGAAAAAGAGCAGGTCAGGATCAAAGAGTTTTTGGATATGTGCGCACCTTCTGTGCTGAAGTTCTACCCTGATTACTATATCTGCGGCAGCAGTTTCAGAAGCACATGGGTGGTGCGTGAATACCCAACGGACACAGAAGAACAGGCACTGCTCAGGCATTTAGGTGACCGTTCCGGCGTTACATTAAGAGTCTACACCAGACACGTTACACCAGCGGAGGAAAGAAAAATCATTTCCAACGCAGCCAGCAGGAACAGAATGAACCGTTCTTCCGGCAACATCCAAAAGGAGATTATTGCAGAGTCAAACTTAAACGATGTCATGAACCTGATCGCACAGATGCACAGGGACAGAGAACCATTGGTACATTGTGCTGTGTTCATTGAAATATCTACGCCTACACTGGAGAAGCTGAAAGAAATGCAGGCAGAAGTGGAGGCGGAGCTGACACGTTCAAAGATATCCGTAGATAAATTATTTCTAAGACAGAAAGAAGGATTTGAGAGTACACAGCCCTGCGGAAACAATGCTTTCCATGAGCAGTTCGAGCGCGTCATACCAGCAACCAGCGCCGCCAATCTCTATCCCTTCAACTACTCCGGCAAAGCCGATCCGCAAGGCTTTTATATCGGGCATGATAAGTATGGAAGCAATCTTTTCATTGACTTTCAGCGAAGGACCGATGATAAAACCAATGCAAATGTCTTGATACTTGGCAATAGCGGACAGGGCAAAAGTTATCTCATGAAACTGCTTCTTTGCAACATGAGAGAAAGTGGAATGGATATCGTTTGCCTTGATCCAGAGCTGGAATACAAAGATTTGGCAGTCAACATGGATGGCTGTTATATTGACTTGATGGAAGGCGAGTACATCATCAACGTACTGGAACCAAAACGCTGGGAGGAAGACAGCGGTTCCGTACTGCCAAGACATATTTCATTCCTTCGTGATTTTTTTCGTGCCTATAAAGACTTTACTAGTGCGGAAATCGATGTTCTGGAAATCTTTCTGGAGAAACTATACGAAAGCAAAGGCATTACAGAGGATATCGACTTTTCAGAATTAAAACACACAGACTACCCGGTGTTGTCAGATTTATATCATCTGGCAGAACAGGAACTGAACCAATACGAAGAAAGAAGGGGGAATATCTATACCAGAGAAACAGTCAGGGATTTATGTTTGAAACTGAAATCCATCTGCATTGGTGCTGACAGCAAGTTTTTCAACGGACACACCAACATCACAAGCAATCGATTTATCTGCTTTGGCACAAAGGGCATTACAGATGCGGATACGGCGATACGAAATGCTATGCTGTTCAATGTCCTTTCTTTTATGTCTGATGCCTTGATGTCCAAAGGGAATACGGCGGCATTTATTGATGAGCTGTACCTGTTTTTGACTAACATGACTGCTATCGAATACATTCGAAACGCCATGAAGCGTGTGCGTAAAAAAGGCAGTGCCGTCATCATTGCCAGCCAGAATATCGAAGATTTCAACAGAGCTGATGTGAGAGAAATGACAAAACCCATGTTTGCCATTCCAACACATCAGTTTTTGTTTAACCCAGGGAATATCTCCAAGAAGGAATATATGGAAATGCTCAGGCTGGATGATTGTCTGTTCGACCTGATCAGCAGTCCTTTAAGAGGTGTCTGTGTGTTCCGCCATGGCTCAGAAGTTTACCATCTGGTGGTAAAAGCACCGCAGTATAAAGAGGATTTGTTTGGCAGTGCTGGAGGTAAGTAGAAATCAAAAAGAAAAAACACTAAACCTATCAAAAAGAAAAAACATAAAAGGGAGAGATTTACATGATGAAAGACGCAAGAGATGAAGACTTTGAATTGGCAGAAATTGATAATGTGGTGGTGATTTTTACCAATGCACGTATTGATCGAGATACGGTGCCTTTTGATTTATACTGCTATGATGTCAGAGAGTCAGAGGGCTTTAGTGGCGATCCAGTTACGCTGGAGAAGGTTGTTTCCATAAATCACTGGGGTACCATTTTATCAAAAAAACCGTTTCCTTTGGAAGATGATGCATACTATCCGTTAAAAGACGGCATCAATTATCTGGGTGAAACCTGTACGATGGATGAGTTTATGGAAATGAATCCAGAAGACGAAATGGATGTTATGTTTTAAGAAATAAAAGAAGGTGAGGCAAATGGCAAGTCCTATGGCAGTTGCCGTTATGACGAAGAAAGCACTGGAGCTGGCAGAAGACAAACGAGTGCGGACATTGCTGGCAAGTATCGTGGCAGGTATTGTAATCGTGATGCTGATACCGCTGCTTGTTATGGTTTCTATCTTCAATACACAAGCAGGATTCAGTCAGGAGGTGGCAAGAATTGTATTTGATGGCGGACCTATTCCCACAGACATTGACGCGGAACTTTCCAAAGCCATGGAAGAAATGATTGATGCCTTTGAGGAATTGGATCAGACAATAGAATCATTGGAAGAAGAAGGATTTGACGATATCAAAGTCAAGTCCTTTTTTTATATCCTCTATTTTACAAAGGATCTGACAGATTTTGATGAGGAATTCTATGCGGGCTTTGTGGATTGTTTTATGGGTGAAAAAGAAGATGACGAGATTTATGAGGAACTGGAAGACTACCTTTCCTATACGTTTACGAAAACAGAAAAGATGGAAATCCGAAATCTATATCTCTTTATCAAGTATGGATACTATGCGACAGACAAAATCACAGGCATTCCTGGGGAAGCATTCAACGATGCCACATTCGCACAGTTGATGCAGGAAGCCACGAAATATATCGGCTTTCCTTACCAATGGGGCGGAAGTACTCCGGAAACCAGCTTTGACTGTTCCGGTTTTGTGTGCTGGGTATATACCCATTCCGGAGTCCATAACCTGCCCAGAACAACCGCACAGCAGATTTATAACCAGTGTACACCGGTGTCAAAAGACGAGGTAAAGCCAGGAGATTTGGTGTTTTTTACAGGAACATATCAAAGCAGCAACCCCGTAACTCATATTGGAATCTATGTTGGGGACAATCAAATGCTGCATTGCGGCGACCCCATCGGCTATGCAAACTTGGGGAATTCCTATTGGGTGAAGCATTTTTATGGATTTGGCAGATTGTAAAGGAGTGTGAAAAATATGATGAAAGAAATTACAGTAGGAGAATTGAAACAGATGCAGGAGAAGGAAGGCATTGTATTTCAGGGATGTGGTGGAGAACTGCAGGAATGGGAAGATGGTGTCAATGAATTATTGACAGAATCAGGCATTCTGTTGGACGGTGATACATTCAAAAATGTATATGCTTTTGAAAATGAAGGACTGACCAATCTGTTTTTTGATATGGAGGGCGTCAAACTAAATATGGGTAAGCTGGCGATCTGGAGGATCAATACCCACCAGCAGTTTGGCGGTACATGGCTCAGTGATTACCTGACAAATAAATTTGAAATGGGAGAAGAATTAAAATCTTCTATGGAGCCGGAACTTTAAGAAAAGGGGTGAAACAGTATGAAGCAAGAAAGAAAAACACATTTTGAAAGTTTGATGGCAAAGCTGGAAAACTTCCGTGAAGAAGAAATCCGAGTGCTGCAGGAATATCTGGAGCCGGTTTTTGAGGTAAGAGAAAAAATATTATCTTCGTTTTCCAATGAAAAAGCAAGCAGCAGATTCTCCGTTGGAGAGATTTCGGATGAGCTGATGTATGTGAATTTGTTGGAAGATCTGCTTCAGACAGATGAGAGGATATCAGAATGCCGAATGGATTTTGATGCCTGTGACATGATCCTCTGCCATAAGCAACCAGAACATTCCTATAACAGCATGAAAACATCAGAGCAAAAATATGAAGGCACAGCAGCCCTGAATCTGTTTTATCGTGAGTTGGGAGATGCGATGTTTTACTATAACCCTGATGAGCCAAACAAAGGCTGTGTGGTGATCGAGAAAGTCATTTCTCTCAGTGATGAGGACTTCTGGTTCTTTGGAGAAAACATCAGGCAGGAGGCTTCCTTCATTACGGATAACGCAGAACTGCAGTATTTTGATCAGCAGATGACGTTGCACTGCCTGTTTATCCAAAAAGAGGATGCGGAGTTTGGTGTTTTGATCAGCCGTGATGAAAAAAGCGGTGAAGTTTATTCCGGCTATCTGCCGAACTTGGATCAGTTTCAGGAGATTGAGTGTGAGATTTCAGAAAAAGAAGACTGCTTGGAACCGCAGATGTGACTGCAGAAGGAGGTGGGGGTCATGAAACTTTCTGCGATACAGGTGAAGTTTGAAACCAGCAAGTACTTGGCGCTAAAGCGATATGCGGCAAAAAAAGAAGTATCTTTGGAGCAGGAACTGGAAGAAACACTGAACAGGCTGTATCGAAAACTGGTGCCGCCAGATGTCCGTGAGTATATAGAAGAAGGCGATGAGATAGAAAAAACAGGGAAACCAAAAGTAAAAAAAGAGGAAAAAGAACCAGAGAAAGAACAGAATCAAGCAGAACAGCCGCAGAATATCCAATCCGTTTAAGGGAAAGAGAACAGCTGGTATCAGCTGCTCTTCTCTGTGATAAACCGATTCAGATATAACCGAAAGACCTCCTGATCCGTTTCCAAATCCCGTGACAGGAAGCGTTTTGTGATTTCTATGATAAAACCTTGCCAAAACAACTGCAGTAAGGAACAGGGAAGAAAACATTGGATCAGTGCCTGCTGGAACTGTTCCCATACATCTTTGCCCAGAAGTTCAACGAGTTTTTGTTCTGTCTGTTCCAGATCGACAAGATCGACAGTCCCTTGGTAAGTCGATACAGTTTGATTTTGGAAATCAGTTAGTGCCTGTTCCAGCAATGTATCTGCCAACGCAGTCCAGGAAAGCTCCTGCTGGGTAAATGGCTCCTGACAATCAAACATTGGTATGGAGCCGTTATTGTTTTCTAAATCAACCAGTATTTTCTTCTGCAGTTTGGAAACGGCTTGATAAATTTTCTCTTCCAAAATACAAAAATCTGTCTGAATGATCAAATGAAAAAACATGGATAAATAGTAATCCAATAGATAACTTTTTCGACCAAAAAGTTGATGAAATTCTTTTGCGGTACGAAAAATATCTGAGAACGCTGACGTGTTTTCGTCATGATGCGAAAGAAAATGTTGAAAAATATCCATAAATAAAAACCACCTGTTCACCAAAGTCGGCAAAGCCGCTTGTGGTATATAAACTCTGTTGACGAAAGGTGTCAAGAAGAAAATGAAAAGTAGTTTAACATTTTAGAAAATAAATATGATATAATAAAATTCAATGTAGGAGGTGAGAATGATGAAATACATTTTGATGCATAGAGAAATTGAAGTTGCAGAAATTGAGTTGGATGAATTATCCCATATTACAAATATATATGAGGTGTACGCAGAAGAACATTTTCCTGTGGGAACCCTTGGAAAACATGGCGTTGATAAAACTATGCTGGCAAAGTGGTGGGCAAAACGTTCTATACCTGCAAGCCGTTCAGGTATAAGGGAAACTTTGGATTTGCTGCATATGTCAGTTCCACAAGAACTTTTAGCAAAATGTTATGGACTCAGTCTCTCCGATCAGTACTGGATATCCCCAAAGGATAAACCGTTGATGTGGAAGGAAATAAATTTTTTCGATCATGATTTTTCTGAAGATGTAGGAAACCTTTTGTTCGGATATGGTGAATTTTCAGACAGCATGAGTTTGATTTCACCAGATAATACGTCTGATGGTCAGTTGATTAAGAAGTGGAAGATTGCAGATGGAAAAAGAGTTTTAATCAAAGGCGGAAGTAATCCATACCAGCAGGAACCTTTATGCGAAGTCATTGCTTCTCAGATTGCGGAAAGGTTATGTATCCCACATACGAAGTATACATTGCTGTGGGAGCATGAAAAACCGTTTTCTGTCTGCCAGGATTTCATTACTTCTGAAACGGAATTGGTATCCGCTTACCATATCATGCAGAGCAGAAAGAAGCCAAATGATCTTTCGGACTATGAATTTTATCTAAGTTGTGTAGAACAACTTGGCGTAAAAAATATCAGAGAGCAGACAGAGAAAATGGTTGTTTTGGATTTTCTGATTGGAAATGAAGACAGGCATTTCAATAACTTTGGCTTGATTCGAAACGCAGTTACATTGGAATGGATTGGTGTTGCACCTATTTTTGACTGTGGAACATCACTGTGGTATAACACACAGGAAAGTCTGATCAAGCCGCTTTCTCCCAATCTGCCAGCCAAGCCTTTCAAGAAAACCCATAGGGAACAGATCAAACTGGTAAAAGATTTTTCATGGATTGATCTCAAAGCACTAGATGGCATGAAAGAAGAAATAGAAGAAATCCTATCCCAATCACCTTACATCAGCAGAGAACGTAGGGCAGTTTTATGCCATGCGTTCTGCCAAAGAGCAGAACTACTGGGAGAGATTGCAAACGAACACACGATAAAAGAGGATATTTCACAAGAAAATGATATGATTTTCTAATCCAGAACAACAGAATAAGCAAAACAAAGAGTAGGCGAGCCGAAAAGGTTCGCCTTTTTTTGCACCCTGTTTGCCCTTGTGTGCCACTTTGCAGAGCAGGTGGAACAGTTGCAGGGCAAGGCAGTTTGGAGCGAATTTGCCCCGATTTTGGGCGAAGGGAAAAAGAGGGTGCTTGGAGCAAGTATCTGCAAGGGAGGGCTTTGCCAGATGCGAAAAATGTTTGCAGGTGAAAGCCAGCCATCAAACGGGCTGGCATTTCCTCAAATCACCCGCAGTGCGGGGATTTTTTGGCTCTCAAAGCTGACATCAAAATTAGAAGGCTGACATCAATCAGAACATTTTTCCAAGAAGAGATACATCGGAACTCTTAGAAAAGACGGGATCTATCCTTTGTTTTGACTGACATCAAGACTGACATTAAACCGATTTTTACAGTAAAAAGGAGTGAGTTGCCAATGGATGATAAAAAGAACAAAATAACTATTCGTATATCTGATGAAACATTGAGAAAATGTGATGAAGGTATGCGCATATCAGACTGCAAAGTACGAAATGATTTTATCGAAAGAGCCATCGAGTTTTATTCTGGATATGTTTCGTCGCAGACACATACGGATTTTTTATCTGATGTGATATTGGAGTCCATAGCAGGTATCGTCAAAACATCAGAAAACCATTTGGCACGTATGCTTTTCAAAATTGCAGTGGAGATGGCAAAGTTGGAAAGTATGCTTGCCGCTATCAATGACATGGATGAGGTAACCATGCGAAGACTTCATATTCGATGCGTGAATGAAGTAAAAAAGATCAACGGCATTCTTACCATGGAAGAAGCCGTGAGGTATCAAAGAAGTGATGAAGAATAAGACTCCACTGTTATAATCTCATACAGTGTGAAAAATGATACAAATACTCAGAGGTAGGTGATGCTATGCCAAGACTTGTTTTTACACCAAGATATCTAAAAATGCAAAAGCCGTCAAAAGTAAAAAATTATGTGAAGTATGTTGCCACAAGACCAAATGCAGAAAAGTTTGAGGTGAATCAGTCCCAAACAGAAGCTACGGAACACCAGAAGAGATGGATCGAAAAAGAACTGAAAGCACATATAGAATTGAGAGAAAGTTGTGAACAGGAGTATGAAGACTACTTGCAAAATCCAACAAAAGAAAACGCTGCGGACCTGATCAATAAAATTGCGGAAGAAGGTTTGGCAAGGGAAGGCAGCATGGAAAACTATGTGGGCTACCTTGCCAAAAGACCAAGATCAGAACGAGAAAAACAGGGACACGCACTGTGGAATGGTTCTGATAAAGAAATCGATCTAAATCAAGTGGCAAGAGAAGCTGCGGAACATAACGGCAACATCTGGACATTCGTGCTTTCCTTAAAACGAGAGGACGCTGCCCGATTGGGATATGATAATGCCGCTATGTGGAGAGAACTGGTGCGAGGCAAAGCACCAGAGATTGCAAAAGCAATGGGAATTCCCTTGGATCATTTTATGTGGTATGGTGCTTTCCATAATGAGGGGCATCATCCTCATATCCATCTGATGTGCTATTCCAAAAATCCAAGAGAAGGATATTTGGGCAGACAGAACTTGATGAAGCTGAGAAGTTCTTTTGCCAATGAGATATTCCATGATGAGCTGTATCACATCTATGAGCAGAAAGATGAAGTCAGGGACGAACTGAAAGGTTACTTTGACAGAAAACTGAAACAGGCAATGGCAATGGAAGATACAGATCATCCAAAAGCGGAAGCCTTGCTTTGGGAGTTATCTCAAAAACTGAAAACGGCAAAACATAAAAAGGTTTATGGCAGGCTGGAGAAAGAAAATAAAATACTGGTGGATGAAATCGTTAAAGAAATCAGCAAGGACAAAAAGATTTCACAAGCCTATGAAAGCTGGCTGGGATTGAAAGACGATATCCTTTCTACATACCAGAATCAGGAACGTGCCAGAAGAACCCTTGCGAAAGAACCGGAGTTTCGTAATATCAAAAACATGGTTTTGAAATCTGCGTTGGAGCTTTCTGAAATAGATAAAGCAACCAAAAAAGATTCAGAGGAAGAAAATCATGAAAAAGTAAATGCAAAAGAAAGCTGGGAGGAAAGAACAAAAAAGTTTCATCAAATGCAGGCGCAAAAACAGTTCCTGCTTCTGATGAAACACATCAGCCATATGATTGAAGAGGATTATGACAGAAAGAAACAACAGATTCATGTGGATAAGAAGCTGATGCGTAAGATCATGGAAAAGAAAGAAGCCCATGGACAGAAAATGTAAGGAGGGAAGCGAATGAGATGGAAAAAATATGGTGTTGAGATGGATATGACAGGGATCACAAGGAAAGCAGCAGCAGAAATACTAGCAGAGCAGTTTCAGACTGCGTCTGATTTTTGTCTGGAGGACAATGGATACCATGTGCAGGATCAAAACCAAAGGCTGTGGCGTATCCTTCCATCTGACTACATCAAAGCAGAAAAATATAACGGCGAAAAAGTGGTGGGAGCAAACTATATGTACCAAGTGAAGTTGCTCTCACCATTTTTATATGAAAATGAGTTTCCAATGCTGGAAAAAGCCTTGGAACAGTTGGAACTACGAGGCGCCATCGCCAATGACTCCACGAAAATAAATCTTCTTCTGGATGTCAGCGGTATTGAGAACTGGGAGAAGTACCAGACCAATCTGGAAAATCTTTATGAGAGCAAAGGGAAATTATTCCAAAAAGCGTTAGACATTCCCTTTTCACAAGTGGCAGACACCAGTCAAGGTAAAGAGAGCGGTATCATTTCATTTCCTTATTTCAAAAGCACACTCCATCAAAAAGAACTGCTCAGTGATATTCAGTTCGCACAGATCGTCAGCAGCTTTGCGGAAAACAACCGCACTGTCAGCCAGAAGAAAAGTGAGAATCAAAACGATAAATTCATGATGCGTACTTGGTTGGTGCGAGCTGGCATGGTAGGCGAAGAATATAAGTTTGCAAGAAAAATGCTGACAAAAAATCTGGAAGGCAACTCCGCATGGCAGAAGATGATGGAACCAACGGAAATCGAATCAAAAGAAGTCTGCAATCAGGCTCAATCAGAAGAAATGATGGATAACCCTGTAGAGGAACAAGTAGTTAGTGATTTGGAATTGGAAGTATGAGGGGGATGAAATATGGTTTATTTATTGACTTACGATGGATATATGAAGGAAGAAAAGCTACAGGAGATTTGTCCATCAGCAAAACTGTTTATGCAATGCGGTCTGAAAGACTGTTCATTGGAATTCCACAGGTTTTATGAAACCGCCATGCCCACACTGGAGGTTGGAGATGAAATCGTGCCAGCAGTCATTTGGAAGTTGGAAGAATCTGATTTACAGAACATGGAAGCAATTTACCCCAATGAAATCTATCAAAAGACAAACTGGAACCTGAAAACAGAAAAAGGTGTTTTGGATGTGATGGTTTTTCTGATCAGAGAAACACCATTTGCATTCCCAAAAGAAAAAGAAGTGGAAGCGATGGAAGAAGCGTATGAGGAACATAGCTTTGATTACAGCTATGTGGAAAACGCTCTGGACAGGGCAAAGGACAGGGAGGAAACATATGGCACTTTATACCCAGGAACAGATCGATAAGGCAAACCAGACCAATCTGGAGGAATTCCTTCAGCAAAAAGGAGAACACCTCAGAAAAACGGGAAGTGAGTCAGTGCTGATCTACAAAGACTCCACAGGAGAGCATGACAGTATTTCCGTCAGAAGAAACCGTTGGTATGACCATAAAAATATGCGAGGCGGCTATCCACTGAAATTTATGCAGGAGTTTTATGGCATGAACTTTCGCACTGCTATGAAAGAACTTCTGAACGGAGAAGAACCAGAGCTTGGCAGGAAGAAAAACACCGAACAGGAAAAGACAAAAGTGAGTGAAGAAACTGAAGTCAATGGTAATACAGCCAAATGCGAAGATGGTACTAAAAAATCAGAGTTCAAACTTCCTGAAAAAGACGGCAATATGAAACGAGTATTCGCCTATCTTTTAAAGACAAGATTTCTGGATAAAGATGTGGTAAAAAGTTTTGTAGAGCAGAAAACACTTTATCAGGAAAAGGAACACGGCAACATCGTTTTTGTTGGAACAGATAAAGACGGTGTGCCAAAGTCAGCTTGTAAAAAATCTACAGCGGAGCAGGCAAAAGGATTCCGAATGACCGTTGCCGGCTCTGACTGCAGGTATGGTTTCTGCTGGCGAGGGGATAGCAACAAGCTCTATGTGTTTGAAGCTGCTATCGATTTGATGTCATTTATTACATTGAAAAATGGTGACTGGAAGACGGACAATTTTCTGGCACTGGATGGACTTTCACCGAAGCCATTACTGCAATTTTTGGAAGAACAAAAAAATATCCATGAGATTTTTCTCTATCTGGATTACGATGCGGCAGGCATTGAAGCTTGTGATAAATTAAAGGATATCCTCATTGAAAAGGGTTATGTGGCAGAAAAAATCAAAAGGGAATGCCCTCTCTATAAAGACTGGAACGAGCAGCTGAAGGCGGAACATGGTAAGGTGCCTATTCTTCCACAGTCACATCCGAAGAAAACAGCATACCATGTTGCGGTCAGAAAACTTGGTATCCTAAATGCCGACACAGAAAGCCCATATATGAAATGGCGTAAACAGGAATATGAAAAATCAGGTTCCTCTTTTTATCTGGAACAGATTAAAAGAGATTTCAAGCAAGCAGAAAAATCGGTAAAGAAAGGAGAAGCTGACACAAAACCACTCCTTGCCAGCATTCTTCGTATGGCAGATTTGTCCGTCTGCTTGATGTGTGAAATGAAACGAGATGAGAACTTGCCAGAGTTGACTATGTACCAAACCGCCATACAGGAATTGGAAAAGGCATATAAACCATATCTGGATAAAGCGAAAATGGATCGACGCATACAGGAAATGAAAGAAGAGATGGAACACTTGAAAACCATTGAGGTTCAAGAACAGCCATCTCTTTTTGTATGGGCAAAAAATATGGCAGATATGGCAATGAGAGCCATTACCTATGTGGAAACAGAGTATCTACAGGAACTGGAAAGAAAAAATAATTTTACGAAACAGAAAATGGAAGAACAAAAAACAAAGTCAGATTCCGTTGAGCAGATGGAGTTGCAGATGTGAGGCTGAATCAATGAAGAATATAAAAATTGTAGATAGAGTTCCTATAAACGGAATAGTATATTTTTATTTTTTATGACTCTCTCCCCAAATACAAAGTTGATCTAATATCTGCATTAAGGATTGCCCTTTATCTGATAAACTGTATTCTACCTTGGGTGGAATTTGTGGATATTCTTTGCGGATAATAAGCTGATCTTTTTCCAGTTCTTTTAAAGCATTGCTAAGTGTTTTATGAGAAATTGATTTGATGTAACGTTTTAATTCATTGTAACGAACAACTTGAAATTCCATTAAGCAATAAAGAATGACCATTTTATACTTCCCGCTGATTAAAGACAGCGTGTAGCTAAATCCTGTATCTTCAAAGTTTGCGTTTTCAATATAATTTTTTATCAATGCTTACACTATCCTAAAGTATAGTATCTAACAAAAATGTGCGTACTTCATATAGTATATATGTATTGTTATAATTATAGCATAAATTTTAGGGGGTGTGTTGTTGATGCACAAAAAAATATGTATCTTAAACGGAAGTCCTCGCGCCAATGGTAATACAAAAGAGTTGATAAAAAGTTTTACACTTGGAGCTACTGAGTCAGGACATGAAGTTGTATGTTTTGATTTGCAGAAAATGAATATTCATAGTTGCTTAGGATGTTGCAAAGGAGGTAAGGAAAAATCAAGTCCATGTGTACAAAAAGATGATATAGAACAAATTTACTCAGTATATGAAGAAGCGGATGTTGTGGTGTTAGCTTCTCCTATGTATTATTGGGGAATATCAGGACAGTTAAAATGTGCTTTTGATCGACTTTTTGCAGTAGCGGAATTAAATACGAATTATGAAAATCCAAAAAAAGATTGTGTTTTACTTATGTCTGCTGAAGGTAACACAGAAGAAAACTTTGCACCTGTTTGTGCATTTTACGAAGGTTTAACCTCTCATTTAGGATGGAAAAATCTTGGGATAGTTTATGCTGGAGGCAATATGAATGTTGGAGATATTTTAAGTAAACAAAATCAGCTTAAAGAGGCAAAAGAATTGGGTAGATCAATTATTTAAAAACATTATTTATTTTTAAACAGGTAATAGCAGAAGAATATGCTATTGCCTGTTTTTTATATTGAAAATTGTATATTTGGATATAAAAGTTATTTTGAGAATAAAAGAAAAGACATGAAGAAATGGGAGGCTAAATGAATGGAGAATTTATGGAAGTTGATGCCGCTGCTATTGATTTTCGGTGCCTTTATGGTTTGCATGCTTTTGATTGACAGGAAGTCTTTGAACATCAAAAGCAAGACCGTAGGTGATGGACAGCATGGCTCTGCCAGTTTTGCCACACCAAAGGAAATTGATGCGACATTTCAAAGAGTGAGATATGAACCACAGGTCTGGAGGCAAAAGCCTTCTTTTGACCTGCCGCAAGGCATCATCATTGGATGCAATATGATGAAATTCGGAAAAAAGAAAACAGTCACAGCAATCGTGGAGGAAGGAGATGTTCATGCACTGATGATTGGTGCTGCTGGTGTGGGTAAAACAGCCAAGTTTTTATATCCAAATCTGGAATACTGCTGTGCGTCAGGCATGAGTTTTGTCACGACCGATACGAAGGGTGACCTCCTGAGAAGCTACGCTCCCATCGCAAAAAAATATTATGGCTATGATATTTCGGTGCTGGATTTGAGAAATCCAACCCAAAGCGATGGTTTCAATATGCTTCATATGGTGAACCATTACATGGATGAATATTTGCAGACAGACTCTCTTGTGGCAAAGGCGAAAGCGGAGAAGTACGCAAAAATAATATCTAAAACCGTTATGAATTCCGGTGGCTTTGACTCTGCCAACGCAGGACAAAACGCCTTCTTCTATGATTCGGCGGAAGGATTGATCACTGCTGTGATATTGGTGATTGCGGAATTCTGTTCGCCCTACGCTCTTACATTAGAACAGGAAAAGAGAAAACAGAAAGCATTGGAAGAACGTAAAAAAGAAATAGCCCAGATGAGAAAAGCCTGCATTGACAAAAACATAGATTTTTTGCCGAAAGCGCAGGAAGTAAATAGTCGAGAAGTGGAGGCAATGATTTTATTTCAGCCAGAGGAACAGGAAGAAGAAAAAGGCGAAGAAAGGCACATCATCAGTGTGTTTAAATTGATTCAAGATTTATTGGGACCATCGGAAGTGAAAGGCAAAAGTCAATTCAAGCTGTTGATGGAACGTCTTCCGGAAGAACATAAAGCAAGATGGCTGTCTGGTGCCGCATTGAACACTTCAGACCAGGCAATGGCGTCTGTACTCTCAACAGCATTGTCAAGGCTGAATGCTTTTTTAGATTCTGAAATTGAACAGCTGCTCTGCTTTGAAACGAAAATCAATACGGAAAAGTTTTGTAGAAATAAGTCAGCAGTGTTTTTGATTATGCCGGAAGAAGATGACAGCAAATATTTCCTCATTTCTTTGATTGTACAGCAACTCTATCGAGAAATGCTTTCCATTGCTGATGAAATGGGAGGAAAGCTGCCAAACAGAGTCATGTTCTTCCTTGATGAGTTCGGTACACTGCCAGCCATACAGTCTGCGGAAATGATGTTTTCTGCCAGCCGTTCCAGACGAATCAGCTTTGTGCCTATCATACAGTCATTGGCACAGCTGGAAAAGAACTATGGTAAAGAAGGTGCGGACATCATCTTGATAACTGCCAGGTTTGCATATATGGCGGCTTTGCACCAAACTCCGAAGCAGCAAATGTATTATCTAAAACATTGGGGGATAGGACAGTTATGACAGGCAGTATCTCGCAAGGCAGAGATAAATCCAAGTCATTGCAGATGATCGGGAGACCATTGATGACACCAGATGAGCTTAAGATCATGCCAAAAGATACGTTCATCGTCACAAGAACAGGCGTAAAGCCAATGAAAACAAAGCTAAAGCTGTTTTTTGAGTGGGGGATCGAACTGAATGAAACATACCCAGTGCGTCAAGCAGTGGTGAGAAAGGTGCATTACGCCAACAAAAAGACCATCGAGGAAGCCATTGCAAAAAAATATGGGCTTCCTAAAAATCCTCTCCAACAGCCCATTAAACGCCCAATGCAGGCACAAGATAAGCCGTTGCGAAGCATATACCAAAACATGAAAGGAGTGGAAAAAAGTTATGATTGACAAAATGAAGGTCTATCAAGACACAGAGCTTTCCAGCAAAGCCGTATCTGTTTATTTATATCTTTGCGAACGTGCAGAAAAAGAAACAAAAAGCTGCTATCCCTCCATGAAAACCATAGCGAAAGATCTGCATCTTTCTTTGGCATCAGTAAAGCGTTCCATTCAGGAATTGGAAAGAAGTGCATACATCAAAAAAGAAAATCGGTTTCGTGATAATGGAGGCAAAAGCAGCAATCTCTATTTCATAAAATGAACTTTGAAAAAAGGACAAAAAAATACCCCCTTAAAAAACGATGAAAAAACGCCAAGGGGGAGGTATGTCTTCTGCGTGAACTATGGTATGGCTCAACGTGAGCCGAGAATGTGAACTATCCATTTTAATAGTTGACATAGTATACAGAAAAAGAAAGATAGGTTATAAATAATATATAAATCGGAAATGTAGATATTAAGTTGCTATGACATATCAGAAAAGTTGTATATATTTATTATTTTAACAAATTTATAATTGTGACTATTGAATAGAAGTAAAAATAAAGACTATAACTTATTGTAGCTAGTAATAACAACATGAAACTGTTTGAGTTTATAAAAAACATCTAACCACATGTGATTAATTATACAATTGTATAAAACAGAATTGAGCTACCCTATTTTGAATAGTATTTTTCTTTGAATAATAAATATAAAGATACATTATTATTGTGAAGTATTGAGTCTATGTTATTATGTTGTGTCTATTATCTTTAATTTAGTGTTGTTTATAATATTCAATAAATTTTTTATTTCTTCTTTTTGATATAAAATAGACCATAATATATTGACAAAATTTCAATAATATGATAACTTTTTTTGTGTTAGTTATAACTAACTGTCAATTATATATTTAAAGTTTCTAAAATTCAACCGAAATACCATTTGGTTAGTATATACTAACTAAAAGAAGTGTTCAATAACTGAGAAGAGAAATTTGGGATAAGTTTACTTATTTGCGTATTGGGAATTATGTTAGGAGGATTTAGTCGAGATAATTTAGTAGAGGAAAATATAAATTTTGCTGAAACACAACAAGAGTTTATAGAAAGTGCAGACCAAAATAATATGATGGTAAAAGTACCTAAAGATATTTATGGTGTTATTTTGACAGCTATTCCTTTGCCTAGTATCTATGCTATTACAGGAGCTCCATTGCAATTTTAGTAGGAATGTATCTTGGTTCTGTAACTGCTATTGAAAATTCTGTAATGAAATCAATGTATCCTGAGTTGATAAATGTACCTACTGATTTTGTGGACAAAATGGACATAAATATTGAAGTAATACTCAAGCTTGATCCAGATGTTGTAATATATTTGGCAGACTATAAAAATCAATATGATGTTATGACTGAAGCTGGAATTACTGCAGTTGGAGTTACAACACAGGCAAAAGGTAATGCTCTTAAAACTATAGAAAGTTAGCTTAAGGTAATTGGCAAGACCTTTGGGACGGATACAGAAAATGGAAATGCTGCAAAAGCTTTGGAATATGGTGTTCAGGTACAAGAAGAAATCGTTGAGGTTGTAAATAAAATTATCCAAGAGGATAAACCAAATGTGCTTTATTTGTATGGTCACAGTGAAGATGAAATTAGGGCAAGTGGTCAAGACTTTTATGGTGGTTTTTGGATTGAATCTTCTGGAGGAATTAATGTTGCATATGAAATAATTGGTCAATTTGTTGTGAACATAGAACAAATATATAAATGGAATCCGAATGTCATATTAATTACTGCTATGACAGAAACAACAGCAGAAGATATTTTAAATAATTATATAGAAGGTAAGGATTGGAGTCAATTTGAAGCTGTTAAAAACGGAAAAAAGTTTATGTGTTTTCCATTGGTTTCCACATTCAAGTGACACTACTTTGATGGCGAAGTGAATAGCTCAAATACTTCATCCAGATTGGTTTACATATAGTATGTCAGATGAAATTAAACTTTATTATGAAAACTTTTATGGCTATAAATTAACGCAGTAGCAAATAGAAGGGATACTCACTTCAAATCCTTAAACGAGGAAAGGTGCTTTTTGGAGATTAGAAGTGACTGTATATTTTTTATTTGTTAGCTGTGAAATAATAATTATTATTTTAAGATAGGAGAGTGTTCTATGAAGAAAAAAATATTAATGTTACTTACTATTTGTACATTAGGATTAAGTTGTGCAGGGTGTAGTATATCAGATACATCAGAAACTGAAAGTCTAGAAACAACTTCGCAGTCATCTCAAGAAACTGGAGAAAAAGATGATTATATAGAAGTTGTAGATCAAAACAATATGACTGCAAAAGTACCTAAAGATGTATCTAGAGTAATTTTAACAGCATTACCTTTACCAAGTATTTATGCAATTACGGGAGCGCCTATTGAAAACTTAGTAGGAATGCATCCTGGTTCAGCAAGTGCCATAGAAAATTCTGTAATGAAGTCTATGTATCCTGATTTAGTGAATGTACCTAGCAACTTTATAGATGGTCTTGATATAAACATAGAAGAAATGATGAAACTTGACCCGGATGTTGTTATGTATTGGGCTGAATATACAAATCAATATGATGTAATGACAGAAGCTGGAATTACTGCAGTTGGTGTAAAAACGCAGGCTGGAGGAGATGCTCTTAAAACAATGGAAAGTTGGCTTGAAATCATGGGTACTATGTTTGGTACAGACAGCGACAATGGAAATGCCGCAAAAGTTTTGGATTATGGTAAAAAAGTTCAAGATGAAATAGCTGAGGTAGTAAAAACAATACCAGAAGAAGAAAAGCCAAAAGTTCTTTATTTATATAACCATAGCGCAGACGAAATAAGCGTAAGCGGAAATGGATTTTATGGAGGCTTTTGGATTGAATCTGCTGGGGGAGTAAATGCTGCTGCTGAAATACAAGGACATTCTATTGTAAATATGGAGCAAATTTATGAGTGGAATCCAGATATAATCCTTATTACAACATTTACAGAAACAATGCCTGAAGATTTATTAAATAATACTATAGAAGGTCAGGATTGGAGTGAAGTTGCTGCTGTTAAAAACGGAAAAGTTTATAAAGAACCTTTAGGTACATATCGCTGGTTTCCACCTTCAGGTGACGCACCTTTGATGGCAAAATGGATGGCACAGACTCTTCATCCAGATTTATTTACGTATGATATGACGCAGGAAATAATTTCATATTATGACGAGTTTTATCAATATAGCCTTACATTAGAACAAGCAGAGGGAATTCTTAAAGCAAATCCTGAGGCAGCGAAAGGAGCATCTTTTGGCGGTTCAAAATAATTAAAAGGGGTTTTGTATAAATGAAGTTTCAAAAACAAATGAGAATTTGTATGATACTTTTTGTGGTGCTTATATCAACTGTGATTATAGCCCTTTGTGCAGGAAGATACACTATGAATTTAAATGATATATCTAATGCAATTTTTCAAAAAGGGTTAAATTCTCAGATGGATACAGTTGTTTGGAATATTCGCTTACCTCGTATTATTATGTCTGTATTAATAGGTGCCGGATTATCAGTATCCGGCGTCTGTTTACAGGCTATGTTTGGGAATCCGTTGGTAAGTGCTCACACATTAGGCGTATCCTATAGTGCAGGCTTTGGTGCAGCTTTAGGAATCTTGATATTTAATAACTTTTTATATATTCAAGTATTAGCCACAATTATGGGCTTTTTAGGAATGTTTATAACATATCGAATGAGTAGGAAAAATGGTCAAAGTAGTATACTAATGTTGGTACTTTCTGGTGTCATTGTTGGTGCAGTATTTGAGGCATTAACATCCCTTATAAAATTTGTTGCAGATCCAGAACAAAAACTTCCGGCTATAACATATTGGCTTATGGGCAGTATGGCAGGCACTTCATGGTTTGATATTTTGAAAGCAGCACCATTTGTGGTGGTTTCTATAGCTATATTATGGATGTTAAGATGGCGTTTAAATGTTATTTCTTTAAGTGAAGATGAGGCGATTTCTTTGGGAATTAACATTAGGCAAACAAGGATTCTTATAATTATTACAACAACAGTAATTGCTTCTGTGGCAGTTTCTTTTTGTGGTGTAATTGCATTTGTAGGATTAGCTGTGCCGCATTTAATGAGAATGTTATGCGGAAACGACCATAGGGTTTTGTTAACTGCCAATTTTTTAGGCGGAGGGATATTTTTACTGGTTATTGATACTTTGGCAAGAAGTGCTACAGCTACCGAAATACCTCTTTCTATTTTAACTGCAGTAGTAGGTGCGCCTATATTTGCCTTACTTTTGCATAAAACTGGGGGTGTATGGGATGATTAAAGTCGAAAATGTAGCTTTTGCATATGAAAATGATAATTTTCTTTTTAAAAATTTATCTTTTGATGTCCAAAAAGGTGAAACATTATCTATTTTAGGCGCAAACGGAATAGGAAAGACAACATTTTTAAGATGTATGCTTGGGTTTTTAAAAGTAGAAAAAGGCGATATAACCATAGATGGTAAAAATACAAAAAAAATGAGTACCACTGACTTTTGGAAACTTGTAAGTTATGTTCCACAGGCAAAACAACTAATTTTTGGATATAGTGTTTTAAACATGGTTGTTATGGGACGATCTCAATACGTTTCTTTTGGACATGTACCTAATAAAAAGGACTTTGAAATTGCTCAAAATATTCTTGTGGATATGGGAATGGAAGACTTAATGGAACGCTCTTGCAATAAATTGTCTGGAGGTCAACTTCAAATGGTATTAATTGCAAGAGCGTTGGCTAAAGAGCCTAAGGTTCTTATATTGGATGAACCTGAATCAAACCTTGATATGAAAAATCAATTAAAGGTTTTAGATATTTTAGACAAACTATCACATAAACAAAATTTGGCAGTTATTATTAATACGCATTTTCCGGCAAATGCATTAAGATGCAGTGATAAAACATTAATGCTTAAAGCAGGTGGATATTTATTTGGAAATACACAAGAAATAATCACACAGGAGAATATCAAGGAGTTTTTTGATATATCTGCAAAAGTTGTTCATGTTCAAGAAGACCTTAAAAAATATTATGGAATTATTCCTATGGATATTAATGCTGCACAGCAAAAATTAATTGTGTAATAAAGTATGAAAAAGGAGAAATGAATGTGATAAAAATTGCGATTTATGGTAAAGGCGGAATAGGTAAGTCAACTACGACTTCAAATCTTTCAGCAGCTTTTAGCTTAATGGGATATCGCGTGCTTCAAGTTGGATGTGATCCTAAAGCAGATTCTACAAAAAATTTAGCAGGATATAAGATACCTTCAGTACTTGATCAGCTGAGAAGTAAATCAAACGATATATCTAAAGATGATATTGTTTTTTCTGGATATGGTAATACTTTTTGTGTTGAAGCAGGAGGACCAACTCCAGGAATAGGCTGTGCAGGTAGAGGTATTATAACAGCTTTTGAAAAAATGGAAGAGCTTGGGGTTTATGAGACCTATAAACCAGATATTGTGCTTTATGATGTACTTGGTGATGTTGTCTGTGGTGGTTTTGCAATGCCTATTCGTGGAGGATATGCCGACTATGTATTTATAGTTACATCAGGCGAGTCGATGGCTCTTTATGCTGCAAGTAATATTGCTTATGCTATTAAAAATTTTGGTACAAGAAATTATGCTAAGCTTGGTGGCATAATTTTAAATGAAAGAAATGTTGAAAATGAATACGAACTTACTGAAAAAGTTGCCAATGAAATTGAAAGTAATATTGTTGCACAAATCCCTAGAGATGATACTGTTCAAAAGGCAGAAGCGCTTACTAAAACTGTAATAGAAGCTTTTCCAGATTCGCAAATGGCTCAAAGTTATATAAATTTAGCAAAGAAAGTTCTGGAGGTATGTCATGAGCAAAAATTGTGATTGTTTTAACAAAACATTAAGTTATTCATCTCCAGCACATGGTGGTTGGGGTATGGTAAGAGTAGGGATGTCTGTTCCTGAAAGTTTTCAAATATTCTTTTCACCACCAGCTTGCGGGCGTCATGGTGCTGTAAGTGCAGTTTTACATAAATTCAGAAATAGATTAGCATATTATTTTTTAGATGAAAAAGATGTGGTTTCCGGCGGATATGAACAACAAATTTTTGAAGTAGTAGATGTAGTTTTAAAAAGATTAGAAAAAAAACCAAAGGCTATGCTTTTATTTGTAACATGTATAGATGATTTAATGGGAACTGATTTGGAGGCATTGACCTTAAAATTAAAGGAAAGATTTTCATATATAGATTTTGTATTTTGTCATATGAACCCAATAAGAGATGATAGTAAATTGCCACCGGCACAAAATATTCAACATCAGATTTATAGGTTGCTTAAAAAGAAAAACTTTAGTAATGATTCTATTAATTGCATAGGTAATCTTCTGCCGATAGATGAAGAATGTGAAATTTATACTGTACTTAAATATATGGGTATAAACAACGTAAATCACATTATGAAATGTAATAATTACAATGATTTTCAGGATATGGCATATTCAAGATATAACTTTTTAATAGAACCAAATGGTTTGGCTGCTGTAAATATGATGGAAAAAGATTTAGGTATTGTTTATGAGGATATGTGTGTAAGTTTTGATTTAGACATTATTGATAAACAATATAGAAGAATGATAGAGCTTTTTTCAGAAAAGATTAGTGAAAAAAATAGACTTGAGATTAATGCAATATTGTCAGATATGAGGTTACAGGCACAGCAGGAGATTGAAAAAACAAAGCAATTAATTGGTGATTTGCCTATTTATATAGATTTATCAGCTGTTATGCGTCCTTATCAGTTGGCTTGGTTTTTATATAAAAATAAATTTAATATAAAAGGAATTTTCTCTGAAAAACCATCTCAGGCAGAAACTGAAGCTTGGAACAATATTATTAATAATTGTCCTAATATAAAAATTATGACACCGCAAAATCCAAAAACTATGTTACGTAGTGACGAGATAGAGAATGCGTTATCTATAGGTTTTGAAGCAGCATATATTACCCAAAGTAAATATGTTTTGGATTTATTTAATGATGAAGGCATGTTTGGATATTATGGGGTTATAAAACTTATGAAAACGATAAGAAATTGCTATGAAAATCCTGTTGGACTTAAAGAGTTGATTGAAAGCTATGGATTGGTGGTGTAGTTCATTGAAATATTTAAGAATGTATCTTCCTCCTTTTGCACCAGATTACTCAGGTGTATGTTCAACTCTGTTTGAGTTAAGGGGTATTGTCGTAATACATGATGCTGGCGGTTGTACAGGAAATTACACAGGTTATGATGAACCAAGATGGTATGGGTCAAAAAGCGCTATTTTTTGCTCTAAGCTGAGAGAAATGGACGCAGTTTTAGGATTAGATAATGATTTGATTGAAAAAATTAAAAATGCTTGCACACCTGAAACTAAATTTGCTGCCGTTTTAGGTAGCCCTGTACCTATGTTGATTGGAAGTGATATGAATGGAATAGCTACAGAACTGGAAAGTCAGATAAATATACCTTGTATAGGTTTGGATACAAATGGTTTTAATCTGTACAATAAAGGTATCTCTATGGCTGAAAAAGCACTTGCAGAAATTTTTGTTAAAGATACAAATATAAAAGTGCAAAATGGTGTTAATATATTAGGAATGACACCTATTGATTTTGGATTAAATGAAAATGCCAATGACTTAAAAGAAATGCTGAAGCATTGGGGATATAACATAGTTGCATGCTTTAGTATGGGTGTTAAACTTGATGATATTGCAAATGCAGCAAAAGCCAAAGTTAATATTGTGGTTTCTCAAGGTGGTATGGCTCTGGCAAAGATTATGGAAACAAAATACAAAATACCTTATGTTGCCGGTATTCCAATGGGAGATGTTGGTGCAGAAGTTTTCAAAAAAGCTGTTGATAATGCTATTGAAAATAATAAAAGTTTTGTTTTTGGAAAAGATGATTATAAAATACAGACTAAAGATGTAGTTGGAAAAAATATTATTTTTATAGGTGAACAAATTCAAGGCAATTCATGGCGTGGAGCATATAATAAAATTCATCCACATGATAATGTACAGGTTGGATGTATTTTTGGTAAAGATACCAGCATATCCATTGATTATGATTTAGATATTTCTAATGAAAATGATATTATAAATCTTCTTAGTAATGAAGAATATGATATTATAATTGCTGATCCACTTATCAAACAACTTATACCTAAAGAAAAACTAAATAACATTAAGTTTATTTCTTTTCCGCACGTTGCAGTTTCTAGTAAAATTTATTGGGATAATATTCCACTTTTTATTGGTGATAATATGAATAAATATTTATTAGATTGATTGTAATTAGAAAAAAGGTAATAAAAATGTTAGGAAGTATCTGAAAATACTTCAATATTCATTATTTAAAAATCAATATTAATAAAAACAAAAAATGATGATATTACTTATTATTTCAAGTATCAATGCGTGAAACTGTTTAGTTCATTGGTATGTGAAGCTTTTTTTGTAAATATATGGTGAAAGGTTTTCCTATGATAAAATTTAATTTATAGGAGGACCTTTTATTTTTGCGAAAAAGAGAAGAAACTTATATATTATGTACAAATATCAAAAAAGCAAAACGATATTCATAAATTTTAGGAAGAATATGAAACTCTGATAGGCAAAGATGTCCAAGATATTCCAATAGATACTAGAGAGCTGTTAATCTGTTTACACATATTATCAGATCTTTTTATTTTAAATGGGTATTTTAAAGTAAATTTAAGTAAGATGTAGTACCTGTACCATATTAATTAGTTTAAAACGTTTACGTATTTCAAATAATGTACACTTGACAAATAAAATGACTAATTTTATAATATAACTGTGTTATATAACAATGTTATATGGAGGTCAGTATGGCAGAGCAAAGCTTAACAACGTTAGAATGTATTCATCTTGAGGCTAAAAAGGAATTTTCGCAGAAAGGTTATCGTTCTGCATCCTTACGAAATATTCTTAAATCTGTAGGGCTGACAACGGGTGCTTTTTATGGGTATTATAAAAGCAAAGAGGAACTCTTTGAAGCTCTTGTGGGTAAACACTATGATTATTTGATTAATCGTTTTAAAGAAGCCCAGAAGGAATTTGCAAATCTTCCGTATGAACAGCAACCGAAAGTTATGAGCGATATTTCCGGGATGTGTATGTTTGATATGCTACATTATGCCTATCAGAATCTGGAAGAATGTAAATTGCTTCTCTGCTGTTCAGAAGGCACACGATTTGCTAATTTCATTGATGAGATGGTTGAGATTGAGATGAATGGCACGCAGGCGTATAAAAACGTCTTAGCAAAATTAGGTCATCCTTCTCCGCCAATAGATCCAACCTTAGAACATATTTTGATTACGGGGATGTTTCATACGTTTTTTGAATTGATTATTCATGAAATGCCCCTTGTCAATGCAGAAAATTATGTTGAACAGATGAGAGCGTTTTATACAGCTGGTTGGATGAAAATTATGGGGCAGTAGAGCCCTATAATTTATACACATAAGTTAGTTAATGCTAACTTAAAGCATAAAATGTAAAGGAGGAGTTTACTTGAAAAAACAATCTAACTTGTCACGTCTGCTTGAAATTGCAGGAAAATACAAATATTTGACCTATGCTTCATGGATACTATCTGCCATTAGTGCCTTGCTCGCATTGGTTCCATATTATTTTATATGGGCAATGATGAAGGAAATATTGCAGATTGCACCCAATTTTAGTGCCGCTAAGGATGTTACACATAATGGGTGGATGGCGGTATTGTTTGCGGTTATATCGATGCTAATATATATTTCCGGTCTTATGTGCTCTCATTTGGGTGCTTTTCGCATAGCAACAAATCTGCGTTTGCAGACAATGAAACATATCGTAAAACTTCCATTGGGAGCTGTGGAGAGGGTTGGAAGTGGGAAACTTCGAAAGATTGTGAACGAATCCAGCGCTGCAACAGAAACTTATCTTGCACACCAGCTTCCAGATCGAGCAAATGCGATTGCTACACCTTGCGGATTGCTTTTTTTGCTTATGATATTTGATTGGAGGCTTGGTCTTTTAAGTCTTTTACCAGTAGTTCTTGGATTCTCCATTATGATGACTATGACAGGCAAAGAAATGCAGCAAAAAATGAAAGAATATCAAAATGCACTGGATGATATGTCCAATGAAGCAGTTGAGTATGTTCGAGGAATTCCGGTTGTTAAGACTTTTGGTCAAACTATTTATTCATTTCGAAAGTTCAAGGACTCCATTGATCGCTATAAAGTATGGGTTATTGCTTATACAAAGCAGCTTCGTATGCCAATGATGCTTTATACAGCAGCTGTTAATGGGGTATTTGTTTTCCTGATTGCTGGTGCATTATTATTTACGCAGGAGCATACTTCTATGGAATTTCTTCTGAATTTAATCTTTTATATTATTATTACCCCCGTTATATCTGTAACTTTAACACGCATTATGTTCCAAAGTGAAAACGCCATGATTGTGGATGATGCTTTACAAAGAATTGACAGCATTATGACTTTAAAACCTCTGGAGGAAACAAACCATCCGCTACATCCAGAAGATGGATCTGTATCACTGGAAAATGTGCACTTCAGTTATGATGGAAAACAAGAGGCTTTGAAAGGGATTACGCTTTGCATTCCATCTGGACAAAAAGTTGCTTTTGTAGGACCTTCTGGTGGTGGTAAGACTACACTTGCGAATATTATTTCTCGTTTCTTTGACCCTGATTGCGGAAGTGTAAAAATTGGTGGTGTGGATATCCGAGATATTTCCAAAGAAGAGTTAATGAATACGATTTCTTTTGTATTTCAAAACAATCATTTGATAAAAGCTTCTATTTTAGAAAATGTTCGTTTAGGCAAACCAAATGCGACACGACAGGAAGTTATGACAGCACTGAAAAATGCACAATGCCAAGATATTCTGGAAAAATTGCCTAATAGTGTAGATACCATAATTGGCACAAAAGGAATTTATCTTTCTGGTGGAGAACAACAACGAATTGCAATTGCTCGTGTTATGCTAAAAAATACGCCAATTGTTATTTTAGATGAAGCCACAGCATTTACAGATCCTGATAATGAGTTTCGTGTGCAGGCAGCGCTTTCTAAACTCACGCAAGGGAAAACGGTTCTTATGATTGCGCATAGATTATCTTCTGTAGTTGGAGTAGATCAGATTTATGTGATAAAAGATGGGCAAATTGTTGAAAGTGGCTCTAGCTATGAATTGCAAAATAAGGATGGTCTCTTTGCCAAAATGTTGGAAGAATATCAGTCTTCTGTTCAATGGAAGGTACAAAAGGAGGTATTGAAATCGTGATTAAATATTTGCAGAAAAAATATGCTCTTTCTGAAACGGGGGCAAAAGATCTGATAAAAGGATGCATTGCATGTGTTATGCAAAATATTTCTTTCATGTTTCCCGTTGGATTGCTTTATAGCCTTATAAGTGATTTGATCAATGGAGGTGTACCTGAAAATAGGATTTCTTTTTACATCATTGGTTGTGTACTATGCATAGGAATTATTTTGGTAACAACATACTTCCAATACAATGCAACATACTTTGCGACTTATATTGAAAGTGGTATACGCAGGGTTACCTTGGCAGAAAAATTACGAAAGATACCAATGTCCTTTTTTGGAAAAAAAGATTTGGCGGATCTTACTAGTACAATTATGGCAGACTGCACTTTTTTGGAACAGAGTTTTTCGCACTTTATTCCAGAATTGGTTGGATCAATTATTTCTACAGTATTGATTTTGATAAGCTTATTCTTCTACGATTGGCGAATGGCTTTGGCTGCACTTTGGGTAGCACCAGTGGCATTTGCCATTGTAGGGTTTTCTGCTAAAATTCAAGAAGGATTTAATCAAAAGTCTATGGATGCAAAAATGTCCTGTGCAGATGGAATTCAAGAATGCATCGAAACAGTTCAGGACCTGAAAGCTAATAATGCAGAGGAAGAATATTTGAAAGGTCTTGAAAAGAAAATACGCTATGTGGAACATCGCTCTATTTTAAACGAATTTGGGTTAGCTGCATTTGTGGTATCAGCCTCTCTCATTTTAAAACTTGGAATTGTTACCGTAGCTCTTGTTGGATCTATATTGTTAGTGGAAGGCAGTTTGGATGTATTAACATTCTTTTTATTTCTGTTGGTTATTTCCAGAATGTATGATCCATTACAAGGTGCATTGCAGAATTTGGCAGCTGTTATTTCTACCCGTACAAATATTGCACGCATGAATGAAATTTTGGATCATCCAATGCAGCAGGGCGAGACATTACTTTCCAATAAAGGATATGATATTTCCTTTGAACATGTCCAATTTTCGTATAATTCAGGGGAAACTGTCCTGAGGGATGTTACTTTTACGGCAAAGCAAGGAGAAGTAACTGCACTGGTAGGACCCTCTGGAGGAGGAAAAACGACAGTATCTCGTTTGGCAGCTCGTTTTTGGGATGTTACCTCTGGTAAGATTACAGTTGGAGGCATGGATATTTCAAAAGTCGATCCAGAAGCATTATTTTCTTTATACTCAATTGTATTTCAGGAAGTAACATTGTTTAATAATACGATTATGGAAAATATACGTATAGGCAATCAGAATGCCACAGACGCGGAAGTTCTGGTTGCTGCACATCTTGCAAATGTTGATGAGTTCGTTGAAAGATTGCCTGATAAATGGAATACCTATATTGGAGAAAATGGATGTGAACTTTCTGGCGGTGAACGCCAACGAATTTCCATAGCGCGAGCTTTTTTGAAAAATGCACCAATTATTTTGCTGGATGAAGCTACAGCATCTTTGGATGTAGAAAATGAAACCTTGATTCAAACAGCGCTATCGAGACTGATTGAAAATAAGACTGTTTTAGTGATTGCACATAGAATGCGTACAGTGGCAAGTGCTGATAAAATTGTAGTTTTGTCGGGAGGAAAGGTAGCTGAAGAAGGACCACCTGATATGTTAATGAAAGAAAACGGTATTTATGCCCATATGGTAAATAAGCAGAAAGAAAGTCAAAATTGGACACTATTATAATGCTGATTCAAATTCTGTCGGAGAGAAGTGATGAACTACATATAAGAAATGAAAGACCTAATGGCGCCCAACTTTATAAAAAAGCGACATGTGAAAAAGTGATAGGTAATTGGATTTAATGAAAGGTATCAATTAAAAAACGATAGAGTAAAACATAAAAAATGAGCGTGAGGATAATTTACTGACGCTCGTTTTTATTAAAAAACATACAATAGGTTTTAATTATAATATACCTGACTTTAAATAGTAAATTTATCAGCCTTTATAGAATAATACATAAAATAATAAGGAGTGTAATGATATGAAAGAACTTTAAAAGACAACTATTGTAAATTTATCGAGCATTCTAACTTTAGCCAATATTCTTTAATTTGTGTTAATAAAATTCACGAATGTCTTTGCATAGAGTATTATATACAACAAACATTATTTTTTCTTTTAAAGATTACATACCAAATAGTTAAACAAAAAAGCAAATCTCAGTTTGAGGTTTGCTTTTTTTGTTATGTAAACAGGTGCCGTTCACCCCCAACCTCTGATTTAAATTTGCCGCTAAAAAACAAATTTGAATCGGAGGAATGACTATGTGTAAAAAATCTGAAAAGCAATACTTTGTTCAAGTTGGAAACAGGCAGGTGGAAGTAAATCAGGAGGTATATCTGGAAATATATAAAGATTACTTATATGAAAAAAATCAAGAAAGAAAAAGAAGAAGGAACAATATTATAAGTTTTGACGCAATGAACGAAGAAAAAGATGATGTTTATGATTTTGTTCCCGATCCACGTTCCAATACAGAGGAAGAAGCGATACATAAAGTTACAATGCATAAGATAAAAGAGATTTTGAAAGAGATAGATAAAGACAATATTATATTGCTGAAATATCTCCACGAGTATTCAGAAAGTGAAATAGCGTCTGTATTAGGTATTTCCCAAGCCGCAGTAAGCAAAAAAAATACAGAAAGTAATGGAGATTCTCAGGTCTTTCGTATTATAAGACCATGCAAGTGATTTTGAAAATAGGGAGATAAATTTTGTTCAAATAATACATAAAAAATAAATAAATCCAGAATGCAAAATTGTGCAATAGGGCAAAAAGAAAAAAGTTTTGCGATTTTGGTTATAAAAACCCTTCGTAGTGACCTGATATATGAAGGGTTTTTTATTTTCACCTTTCTGTGTTCTTTGAAAACCAAATATCCAGCAACATAAATACGTTACTCTGTTTCGCCCGAAAGGGACAAGCAGTACCATGCAGTGCGCCATGACGATTCGTTACAACAGAACATGAAATAAACATATTCTTGAGAGAGGTTCGTTGGTCTGTAATACATAATCCGAGCGACTTTGCTGTATGGGATTGATCTTTTGGCAGGATCAAATGCCATGACCGGAACAGAGCTACAATGATACTTCTGCCGAGTCCCAGACATCGCAAGGACGGCAGCCCGCATGACGGGGGAGGTGAAAAACCTATGTGTGCAGCCAGGCACAGTTTATATTGCTGCCCGATGCCGGGGAAGTAGTGTCAAATACGGCAAATTTAAGTCAGAACAGTGTGCCGCGATTAAGCGGCACTTGTTTATGACTTTTCATCAGAGAAAGAGTGGCTCTTTGATGAAAGGTCATAAATAGGAAAATAGTCGTTAAGGGGGGAAATTATATGTTAAAAGATCAGATGCAAAATGAAATCAGATACCAACTTTCTAAGGAGTTATTGACGAGAATGTTGTTTCGAAATCTGATTACCGAAGAAGAATACAATCAGATGAACAGTTTGAATCTGCAAACATTCCAGCCAGCAGAAGCCAAACTTTATGAAAAAATAGTAGATGTGTCACTGAAAAACAGGTATCCTTTGCTTGAAAAAAAGTGGGAAAAGGAGGGATACCATGGAAGTAAAACGGATAGATACTGCAGATGCGGAAATAAAGCAGCAAAAAGCGAAAAATGTCTGTGCCTACTGCAGAGTCAGCACCAATATTCCACACCAGAAAGGCTCTTATGAATCCCAGCTGGAGTATTACGAAAACATGTTCCGAAGCAAAGCCGGCTGGAATTTCGCAGGCATTTATGCGGACTATGGTAAAAGCGGAACCAAGGAAAAAGGCAGAACGGATTTTACGCGTATGCTGGAAGATTGTGAAGCAGGAGAGATTGACATCATCTGTACGAAATCTATCTCCAGATTCGCCAGAAACACAGTGGAATGCATACAAGTAGTGAGAAAGCTGAAAGAAATGCACATTGATGTATACTTTGAAAAAGAAAGAATCCATACACTCTCGGAAAAGAGTGAATTGTTGCTTTCCATCTATTCATCTGTAGCACAGGCGGAATCAGAAAGCATTTCCTCAAACCAAAAATGGAGCATACAAAAACGGTTTCTGAATGGTACCTACATACTGCCAAATCCAGCATATGGCTACTATACCAATGAAAACGGATTATTGGAGATGGATCAAAAACGAGCAGTTGTTGTGAGATATATATTTGATGAATATTTGGATGGAAAAGGGGTATGGCTCATTGCCAAAAGCCTGAATGCCCAGAAAATCCCTACCAGAACAGGCAAGAAAAATTGGATACCAGTTACAGTTTATACCATTCTGAAAAACAGTATCTACACAGGGGACTTGCTTCTTCAAAAGACATACAGCGAAGATACGGTACCATTCGTCAGAAGAAAAAACCATGGGGAGTATCGTCAGGTACTGATTGAAAATGACCACGAACCAATCATAACACATGAAGAATACGAAGCTGTTCAGAGAATGCTGAAACAAAAATCCAACAGAACAAGGGAAAATCAAGAAGAACATCCAGAAGAGATATCGGAATTTAAAGGAAAAGTCATCTGTGGTATCTGCGGTTCTTCATACAATCGTCAGGCGAAAAAAGACAGAACAGGCAAAAGCAATATCACTTGGAGCTGTGCCAGACGCATACAAACAAAAGACTTGTGTGAAAATGATATTATCAAGGAAAGTCAGTTGGAGCAAGCCTTCAGAGCTATGTGGAATAAGCTGTCAAATCACTGTGATGAGATACTGGTACCATTGGTGAACGAACTGGAGCAGTTACAGGAAACGCCTATGATCCAGGAACAGCTGGAACGATTAGAAAAACAAATACAGGAACAAAAAAAGCAGAGGGAGATTCTCAACCACTTGGCAAGTGGAGAGATGATCGACTCTGCTTTTTATATGGAACAGCAAAGTGTCATTGAGAAAAGGCTGACGGAATGCCAAAGGGCAAAGGAACAGTGTCTTCGTAAATCAAGACAGAGAAAAGAACTGAAACAGACCAAAGAACTGATCAAATGGCTCAAAAAAGGACCACAGTATCTGGAGGTATATGACAAGACATTATTCCAAGCAATCGTAAAAAAATTATTGTCAATCCAAACGAACTGATCTTCCAGCTGAAAAATGGATTAAAACTGACAGAAAGAAGGAAAAAAGCATGAGCAGAAAAGCAACAGTTTATGGCTATCAGTTTGCAGAAGGCATCTTACAAATAGACGAAGAACGGAGCAGAATGGTACAGGAAATTTTTAGGGTATACAACAGTGGCATTCAGGTATCCAGATTAAAAGACCATATTGAAGGACTGGAAATCAACCGAGTTAGACTCAGTGATATGCTTAGTGATAGAAGGTATTTGGGAAACGAAAACTTTCCACAGATCATTGATCAGGAATTGTTTGAAACCGTACAGCAAAGAAAAAAAGAACGACGCAAAGCCATAGGCAAGGAACAGCCCTATATCTACCATAAAGAGCAATTTCTGCTGGGAGATAAAATGAAATGCGGAGAATGTGGCAGTGCATATCACTGCTACAAGCATGGAGAGTTGCGGAGATGGGACTGTAGCAAACGTCTGGTAAAAGGCAAAGTTGCTTGTAGAAATCAGCGTATACAGGAAGAACAGGTCAAGGAACTGTTTATGCAGGTAGTAGGGAATTTGGGAAAACATCCAGAACAAATCCGGAAAATCACTGTGTACGGAAGCAAAAAAAATATCCGCTTACAGGCAGCAGAGCATGAAATAGAGCTTCTGAAAAATGATAGCGACCATAACATAGATGAATTGCTGAAGCTGATATACAAAATAGCATCCTTGCAGTACGAAGATGCAGATGATGGTAGAGCAGCATACTACACACAGAAAATAGAAGACTTGATTCAGCAGCACAAAGAGCAGCCGGAAGAAAAAACATTCGATAAAGATTTATTCGATGCCATCATTGAAGCCATTACCATATACAAAGACGGCAGAGTGGTATTCACACTGAAAAACGGAGCAACGATGACGGAAACACTATGATAAAGAAAGGGTGCTTATTATGAGTATTACATATGAACGAAAAGTCCAAGTCATTCCACCAAAGATCAATATTCATACAGCGAAGAAACAGGAAGTAAAACGAATCCATGTTGCCGCATACTGCAGAGTCAGCACCGCACAGGAAGACCAAGAAACCAGCTATGAAGCACAGGTGGCATACTTCACCAAGCTAATTACAGAAAACCCCAGTTGGCAGTTAGCAGGGATTTATGCCGATGACGGTATTTCTGGAACAGATATGAAAAAAAGGGATAACTTCAATGCCATGATGGAAAGATGCCTGCAAAAGAACGGAGATATCGACCTGATTCTGACAAAATCCATCAGTCGATTTGCCAGAAATACAGTTGACTGCCTGTCCTGTATCAGAAAGCTGAAAGAACGAAATATCGCTATCTACTTTGAGAAAGAGCATATCAATACACTGGAATCCACAGGAGAGCTGCTGATCACCATACTCAGCAGCCAAGCTCAGGAAGAAAGCAGAAATATCAGTGAAAATGTGAAATGGGGCTTAAAACGAAAGTATGAAAAGGGAGAGGTGCTGGTTAGAAGAATGTTTGGATATGGCAAAGACGCAGATGGACAGCTGTATATTATCCCAGAAGAAGCAGAAACCGTCCGTTTGATTTATGGCAAGTATCTGGAGGGAGAAAGTTTAAACAGTATTGCCCGATTACTGAAAGAAAAAGGTATCAAAACTATCAGAGGTAATACCCAATGGAATGTGAATTCAATCCGTACTGTCCTGATTAATGAAAAGTACATCGGTGATGCCATGGCACAAAAGACATTTACAACAGATTATCTGACCAAAGCACGAAAAGAGAATCAAGGGGAACTTCAAAAATATTATGTGGAAAATGCTCATGAAGCAATTATTCCAAGAGAGGTATTCTATAAAGTTCAGGAAGAGATGCACCAGCGAGCAAATATATATAAGAGATCAAGCAAACAGGAAACAGAATCAAAGGGAAAGCATAGTGGAAAATACGCCTTATCCAAGATTACCATTTGCAAAGAGTGCGGCTGTGAGTACCGCAGACAAATCTGGTCTAAGTACGGAGAAAAGAAAGCAGTATGGAGATGTGAAAACAGGCTGAGAAATGGGACAAGATACTGCAAGGAATCCCCGACTATAGAAGAAAGCATATTACATAGGGCTGTGTTACAAGCCATCAATCAAGTGCTGGAAAACAAGGGTGACTTTGTCCATATATTCAGAAAAAATGTAGTCACAGCACTGACGCATGGTACAGAGGATTCCGAATATGCCAAAGAAAAGAAAAAACTGCAGAAAGCCATGGCAGAACTGATACAGCAGCAAGCCCAGAAGAACGGCGATGAAACCGCCTTTGAGGAACGTTGTCAGGCGATTACAGCACAGATAGAAGTATTGGAAATGAAGCAGATCAAAGCAGCCAGCAGAGGCGAAAATGGCAGGAAGATGGAAGATATCGAGAATTTTCTGGACAAAACAAACTGTATACTGACAGAATACGATGATAAACTGGTACGTCAGCTGATTCAGAATATCAACGTAGTAAATGCTTCAAAAATTGAGGTCGTCTTTAAGTCAGGAATTACAGTTGAGGCATCTCTGCGCCAAGAGAATGAGATAGGTGAAGCCTGTGTGTGAAAGAAAAGTGACAATGATACCCTCAACAATCAACAGAAGGGGAAAGAAAAGAGAGGAAAAGGAAATTCTTAATGTGGCAGCATACTGCAGGGTAAGTACTTCACAGGAAGAACAAGAAAACAGCTACGAGTCACATGTTGCTTATTATACAAAGCTGATTACTGATACTCCGGAATGGAATCTTGTTACAATATATGCGGATGATGGTATTTCTGGAACAGACATGAAAAAAAGAGATAATTTCAACCTAATGATGGAAAGATGCCTGTACAAAGAAAAAGATATTGATTTGATACTGACAAAATCCATCAGCCGATTTGCTAGGAATACTGTGGACTGTCTGTCCTGTATTCGAAGACTGAAGGAAAGAAACATCGCAATCTATTTCGAGAAAGAACATATCAACACATTGGAAGCAACGGGAGAACTTCTAATTACTATACTTAGTAGCCAGGCACAGGAAGAAAGCCGAAACATCAGCGAAAATGTAAAGTGGTGGCTGAAACGAAAATATGAGAATGGAGAGGTTCTTATAAAAAGGACCTTTGGGTATGAAAAAGGGATAGACAAGCATCTTCATATCATACCAGAAGAAGCAGAATTTGTTCGAATGATATATAAAAAATATTTGGAAGGACAGAGTCTAAATGAAATTGCCAACTTGCTCACCAAAATGAAGGTAAAGACTATACGTGGAAATACTAAATGGAGTGGTTCCTCTATTCGTGTTATACTAACGAATGAGAAGTATATTGGTGATGCAGTTGCACAAAAAACATTTACGGTAGATTACTTGCTAAAAGATAGACGAAAGAATAAAGGAGAATTACCTCAGTATTATGTGCAGGACATCCATGAGCCAATCATTTCTAAAGAATTATATTATCTGGTACAGCAGGAAATGAAAAGAAGGTCATGCCTGAAGAAAAAAAGTATGGTAGGAAGTACGGAAGAATTAGAAGGAAAATATTCTGAAAAATTTGCACTATCTAAAATCTTGATTTGTGGGGAATGTGGCAGCGAGTATCGCAGACAGATCAGAAAAAAGAATGGAAAAGAAAAAGCGGTCTGGCGTTGCGAGAACAGGCTGCAAAATGGAATCAAATACTGTCACTATTCCCCAACTCTTGAAGAAGAACTGCTTCATGGAATTATATTAAAAGCTATAAATCGTATGGCAGTTCAAATACAGATAGGAGTAAGTGAAACAAAGGGAATATTTGAGATACAAACAGAAGTGATATCGAAGCAGGTACAGAAAGAAAATCCGAATCTGACTGCCTTTGAATCTATTTATAGAAAGATTGTTGACAATTTAGAAGATTATGAAAAAATGGAAATACATATTGTAGAGGAACAACTAGGACAAGATAAAATAAGATATATGGAAATTCAGGATATTATAGGCAAAAGAACTTATTTCCTAAACGAATATAATGAGCAGTTGGTCAGAAAACTGATTCGAAAAATTAATGTGATCAATGCTTTTCAGATAGAAGTTGTATTTAAAATCGGGATTATTATTGTAGAAACTTGGAACGAAAATGATAAACAGGAAAACTTTTAGAAAACAAAGATTGTATAGAAATAGTATTTAGAAAGCTGTTTTTGATTTTTTGTATGGATATGTGATAAAATAATAGAAACGGATAGAAGGGAAGTGTGTTCATGGCATATACAATTGAAAAGAAATATTCTATCAAAGAAACAACAAAAGTTGGTCGTGAAAAAATCGTGAATGATGCTTTAGCGATTGCCACATTGGATGCAGCAGCTCCAACAGAAAGAACAATGAATTTAGTACAGGAATATATTGATGGAAAAAAAGAAATTTCTGAGATCTTAAAGGAAACCATTGCTTATTATCGAGAGCAAGCAAAATATTGCAATGATTAAGGCGGTGGAGATATGAAGGACTATTATTTATATGATGATGTCCCTGTATTAAGAAATTTGCTGAATATCAAAGATGAAAAATTGTTGGAGGAAGCAGAAAGTAATATTACATATGTAAAGTTGCTTGACATTGATGATAAGATTTGTGGCGATGTGTTTGATTATCAGCGTATTAAGGACATTCATGCTTATATTTTTGGGGATTTATATGAATAGGCAGGAAAAGAACGAGGTATCAATATTGTAAAAGGTGAGAGAGTATTAGGTGGTGATACTGTCAGGTATGCTGATACAAATAGCATCGAAACCGAGATGGAGGCAGCGCTAAAGGAGCTGAATCAAGTCAAGTGGGAAGTGTTAGATATCTCTGAAACAGCGGAGTTGTTCTCTAAATTGATTGCAAAAATATGGCAAATACATCCTTTCCGAGAGGGTAATACTCGTACTATCATCACATTTGCTACACAGTTTGCTGAAAAACATGGTTTTCGTATGAATAAAGCATTATTAAAAGACAACTCAGAATATGTGAGAGATGCACTAGTCAAAGCATCAGATGGTATGTACTCAGAATATGAGTATCTCATTCGAATTATCCAAGACGCGATATTAAAAGGTTAATATCTATAATAATATAGTGAAAAGAACAAAATCTGGAATGGCAAGAGTAATCCACATTCCAGATTTTTTTGTTTCCACTATTTTTAAGAGAAGCAGCATTTTTTAGAAAAATACCCCTACACCAAGGGGCAACCAGCTTCATCAGGCATACTTTTTGTTCAGTCATGATGGGATGAGTGATCAAAATAGATGACATAGCCGCAAAGGCAGTAAAATCAAGGCTTCCAGCGGTTTTTGAGGGCGATTTTTAAAGCCCCAAAAAATCCAATTTTATAGATGACATAGCGTTTTTGGAGTTAAAAAACGATTTTCGGGCAGTGAGATGAAAAAAATCTCACTGCCTTTTTCAGTTTTCAGAACTTAACGAAAAAGCGATTTTCAAAATTACAACCCTTTTTTGAAAAAAATTTAAAAAAGTTTTTGAAAAGTGTGAAAATTATGATGAAAAATGTCGCAAAAGTATAAAAAATAAATTTGTATAAGCAAACTGAATATTAAACGATGGAAAAGATATTTGAATTAAGGCAGTGGATGAAAAAAACATCACACTGCCTTTTTTGTTCCCTTAATTCGACAAAATGGGGTTTTTCAAAATTACAACCCTTTTTTGAAAAAAATTAAAAAATTTTTTAAGGAGGTGAGAACCATGAAGGAAGATGTCATAAAAGTATTAAAAGTAAAGCCACATGAACATCCTGAAGTCTATATGCTGAAAAATACATTGGAAGCTATGCAAGAAGCAGTTGGAGGATATATTGACATCTTAGGATTAGATGACAATGTATGTATCCTATTAAATGATGAGGGGAAATTGATTGGCTTAGAAGGCAACAGGAGAATTGGCAGCGATATCATCGTTGGCGATTTTTTTGTTTGTGGCAGTGATGAGGAAGGAAACCTGACATCATTGAGTGAGGAGGAGTTGGACACATACACAAAAATTTTTTATGAACCTCAGGAGTTTACAAAAGAAGAAATAGAAGAAACGACAGTAATTGAATTTTACACATTTGAATAAGGAGGATGTACAGTTATGAAAAATATGAAGACAGAACCAAGTGAAAAAACAATTATTTACAGAACCCCAGGTGATCCTATTGAAATCACAGATGAAATGCTGGAGAATGCAGAGATCAATCCTAATGAATTGGTAGATATCATTCTTCAAAAGGGATGCATCATTATAAAGCCAACAAGTGTGCTTGGCAGATTACCAGAGGATCTGCTTTTGCTTTATGAAGAACTTGGATTTTCAAGAGAAATGGTAGAGCTTATTTTTACAAAATATGCTGAAGAAGCAGACGGTTTTGATGCTTTGGTTGAACAAATTAAAAAAGAAAAAAATGTGGCATTGTGGTAAGGTGAGAAAATGCGAAAAATAACAGACTTAAGAGGAATCAAAGATACCGCCAAAGTATTCCTGCACATGAATATAGAAGAAACAAAGTTTTCGCCGTTGGTCATCAAGCATCCGTTCACGGATTCAGCGATGGTTTGTCTGTCGCAGACTGACGGCGAAATTGCTTTTACCAATATTATGGAAGATACAAAGGCATTTACCCTATGGAAAGAACAAGTGAAAAAGCAGATCGATACTGCGGAAGATGTGTTTGGGGTATACCACCTCGTACCGGAAAGAAATCCGGCGGCGAAGCCGTTTTTGCGAAGCAAAAATACTGACCTCATGACAAAATCTTATCTGCTTGCTTTTTTAAAATATACGGAATCATACTTGTCCAGAGAGGATTTTTCCAAAATGCTTGCAGACATCTGGATTCGGACAGAAGCACCTAATCTTGATCCAAACTTCAAGCAGAAAGAACTGCTGGATCTGTTCCGTAAATCAAAACATGTGGAGTGTGTAGTATTGATGTCAAAAGTACAGAAGTAAATACCGAAAAAGGCTTGAAAATAAAGCATTTCCGAGCAAAGGTCATATTGGTTTGACAACTGCGAAACGGAAGATTTAACACCCGGCTTATGACGAAAATGATAGGTTGAGTTGACAGGTTGAAAATGAGCAAAGTCGAGTGGATAAGATGATTTTGCTGATTGTTGAGTTGATAGAATAGTTAATTGCACGGCAAGGAGGAAGAGAGTTGATTAATTTAGGAAAACTGAAAGAAATAAAAGATTTGCGAAAGGTATGGCCACATGAGGCATTGGACTTCACTCCGTGGCTTGCGGAAGAGGATAATCTTTCTCTGCTTGCCGATGCAGTCGGACTTGAGATTACAGTAGATGAAACGGAGTCTTCTGTCGGAGATTTCAATGTAGACATTTATGCAACTGAAACCGGAACGGACAGAAAAATCATCATAGAGAATCAGCTTGAAGATACAAACCATGACCACCTTGGTAAGTTGATTACATATGCGTCCGGTAAATCGGCTGACATCATTATCTGGGTAGTAAAAAGAGCCCGTGAGGAACATCGCTCTGCCGTAGAATAGCTGAACAACCACACCGATGAAAGTATCGCATTCTTCATGGTAGAAATCAAACTGTACCAAATCGGCAGTTCTGATATTGCCGTGAAATTTGAAGTGGTAGAAAAGCCCAATGACTGGACAAAGGAAATCAAACGAAATACAAGCAATTCTCCTACACTGCAGGCACGATATGATTAGTGGGTAACCTTTAATGACTACGCATTCCAGAACAATGCTTTTGCAAAGGCATTCAATAAGAGAAAAGCAAGCACTGACCATTGGATGACATTCAGTGTTGGTTCGTCAGCCTGTCACATTAGTATGTCGCAGATAAGGAAGTATAACCACGCTCTTGTAGAGTGGTATATTTCTGATGACAAAGAACTGTACCACAAGTTTTACTCTAACAAGGCTTACATCGAAAGCGAGATGGGTGTTCAGCTTGAGTGGAATGAGTTACCGGAGAAAAAGGCAAGCCGTATCTTGACGTATAAAACCGTCGACTTTGATAACAAGGATACTTGGTCAGAGCAGTTCGATTGGATGATGGATATGGCAATTAAAATGAAGAAGGCATTCAAGAAATACTTATAAACAATTAAATATTGAGATAGCTTGAAAGCATAACATTCCGAGAGCTGGAGGTATTCTTCTGGCTCTCGGATTTTTTATTAGGGATTTTGTTTAAAGCATCATCAAATATCAAGAAACATCATATAACCTATTGAAAATAGATGGAAATGGTGGTATAATATAAAAAGAGTTTTGTAACCATCAACATTTGACGAGGTGAAAACAGTGAATGAGATGATGAATGACAAATGGATAGGCATTGAAGAAGCAGCAGAATATTTGGGCGTTAAGCCTATTACCGTTAGAGACTGGATTAAAAAAGATACAGGTATTCCTGCCCATAAAATCGGAAAGAAGTGGAAATTCAAATTCTCCGAATTAGATGCATGGGTAAAAAGCGGAAAGAGTGCTATCGAATGATAGCGTATGTTTTAAAGAATAACTTACTAGAATGGAGATAAAAGAGGGCTATGGCTGTGAAGAAATCCGAATTGTATTCAATGCTCTGGGAGGCTTGTAATAAGCTGAGGGGCGGTGTGGAGCCGTCACGTTATAAAGACTACGTGTTGGTTCTGCTGTTTTTCAAATATGTATCTGACAGATATAAGGGACAGCCTTTCGCTGAATTTACCATCAGCAAGGGCGCATCTTTTGAAGATTTGATTGCGGCAAAAGGCAAGAGCGATGTAGGCGAACGTGTGGATAAGATTATCCAGAAATTCCTTGAGGACAACCGTCTGCAGGGTTCCCTTCCTGATGTCAGCTTTAATAACCAGAAGAATTAGGTTCCGGTAAAGAACTCGTAGATAAGGTTTCCGGCTTGATTGCCATATTCCAGAATCCTGCGATTGACTTTAAAAATAACCGTGCAAGTGGCGATGATATTATCGGTGATGCCTATGAGTATTTCATGATGAAATTCGCACAGGAATCCGGTAAGAGCAAGGGACAGTTCTATACACCGAGTGAGGTGTCCCGTATTATTGCTCGTTTGATTGGCATTGGCAATATTAAGGAGATGCCGACAAAGAAATGGACATTGTATGACCCGGCCGCAGGAAGTGGCAGCCTTCTTATTAGGTCTGCTGATGAGGCACCTGTGGACGAAAACGGTGATTCCATTGTGACTATCTTCGGACAGGAAAAGTATCCTGATACCGCAGGTTTGGCAAAGATGAACTTCATCTTGCACAACAAGGGTACTGGCGAAATCAAGAGCGGCAATACGCTGTCCACACCGCAGTACAAAGATGAGTTTGATGAACTGAAAAAATTTGACTTCATCGTGATGAATCCGCCCTTCTCCGATAAATCTTGGACGGATGGAATTAAGCCGAGTGAGGATAAATATAAGAGATTTGATGGGTATAGCATTCCGCCTGAAAAGAATGGCGACTATGCCTGGTTCTTGCACGTCTTGAAATCGTTGGACACCAAAGGTAAAGCAGGTATTGTTATGCCTCACGGCGTTTTATTCAGAGGCAATGCCGAGGAAACTATCCGTATTGAAATCTTGAAGAAAAGATATATCAAGGGCGTTGTAAGTCTGCCGCCAAACCTGTTTTATGGTACAGGAATTCCCGCTTGCATTATCATCATCGATAAGGAAGATGCGGAAACAAGAGAAGGTATTTTCCTGATTGATGCCAGCCGTGGCTTTAAGAAGGATGGTAGCAAGAATAGACTTCGTGAACAGGATATTGAGAAAATTGTTCAGACCTTCATCAATCAAGACATTATTCCGGGATACTCTCGTTTTGTGAAATACAGCGATGTGTTGGATGAAAACGGAGGCAATCTGAACATTCCGAGATACATCCCGAAAATTGATGATACGCTTCCACAGAATATTGCTGCCCACTTAAAGGGTGGTATTCCGGGAACAGATGTTGATTCGCTTAAGAAACTGTGGTCTATCGCACCTGATCTCAAGCAAGAGATTTTTACTTGCATTGATGAAGTGCATAATATTTATAGGCTCGCCCTTGCATCTGGTGAGATTGAAGGTGTTATCAGCCAGGACAAGAGCATCCTTGATGAAAAGCAACATGAAACAGAAGATATTTTTGAGCAGTGGAAGACGGAAGTTAAGTATATTCTCCTTGGCATTGATGCAGATACCAATCCGAAGGAACTTATTCGTGCGATTGCAGCAATGCTTCGTGTGGCGTATGAACAGGCAAGACTGCTTGACAATTATGATGTTTATGATTGCCTGCTGAATTACTGGAACGCAAAGTTACAGGATGATGTGTATGCTATCAAAGCAGGCGGTTATGCGGTTGCAAGAGAAATTGATTACGAATATGCGAAGAAAAAGCAGAAGGATGAAAGCGGAGAAACTGTAGAGGTTGATGATACTACCAAGGTGAAATCTTTTGAAGGTGCGCTAATTCCAAAGGAAATTATGGAGGCTGTTTTTTTTGCAGAGGAACTTGCAGAACTTACTGCACTGATGGAGAAGTCGGCTGCTCTTGAGGCGGAACTGGATGAAATGCGTGAAGAAGAGTCCGGCGATGACGGTCTTTTGAAAGATGTGCTGAACGAAAAGGGCGATGGTATTCCAAAGGCAAATCTGAATAAACGCATTAAGGAATTGGATGCCAAGAAGACCTCTGTCATCATGGATGCTATGGTTCAGCTTGTGACTCTGTTTGACGACGGCAAGACTTATGAGATGGAGGCTCTTATTCAAGAAGTGCCTGAATTGGGCGAGTTTGACATTCGCAATAAGAATGGTACTTTTGGTAAGGCGAAACTGAAAGCGGCATTGAAAATTGCTGCTGAGACTGCTGTGGTGCCGGAAATCTACGCAGACGAATATGCGGCGTTGACACTTTACGCACAGAAGTACGCTGAAATGGATGCCGTGGACAAGGCATATAAAGCAGCCCGTAAGGCACTCGATGAAAAACTGGTAACAAAATATGCGGAACTGACCGATGAAGAAATCAAGCATCTTCTCTTTGATATGAAGTGGATGGCAAAATTGTCGTTGGATGTATGTGATGAAATCGAGCAGGTTCTGAATACGCTTTCTTCCAAGGTGCTTTTAATTGCAAAGCGTTATGAACACACCCTTGGTGAGATTGAGGACAGAACTGCGAAATCAAGAGCCGCAGTAGTATCGGCTCTGGAAAGGATGGGATACAAATGGTAACTTATCCTACTGATTGGGCATCAAAGCAATTGAGAGATATTGGATACATTCAAATGTGTCGCCGTATTTTTCAAAACCAAACTAAAACATATGGTGCGATTCCATTTTATAAAATTAGTACATTTGGTGGCAAAGCCGATGCTTATATTTCGCAAGAATTGTATGAAAAATATAAGCTGTTATATCCTTATCCTGAAAAAGGCGATATTCTAATTTCCGCAGCTGGAACTATTGGAAAGACTGTTATTTTCGACGGAAAGGATTCCTATTTTCAAGATTCAAATATTGTTTGGTTGAAAGTGGATAAGGATGCAATCGATAGAAAGTTTTTGTGGTGGTTTTATCGTTCTTTTCCGTGGAATGCACTGGAAGGGACAACTATTCAGAGACTTTACAACAGTATCATATTAGATACCGAAATACATTTACCGGAGAAGCCCGAGCAAGAAGAAATTGCTCGTACTCTTTCTCAGTTTGACACCTATATCGATGACCTTGCAGAACTGATTGAGAAGAAAAAGGGCATCCGTGATGGTGCTATCAATGATTTGCTTAGTGGGAAAACGAGATTGAACGGTTTTAATAAGTCATGGAAAGAAACTACTTTAGGAGCTGAGTTTGATGTTATTATGGGTTCTTCTCCAAACTCTTCTTCGTATAATTCAGCAAAGCTTGGTGTACCACTTGTACAGGGCAATGCAGATATTGAAAATAGAGTTACTGCACCTAAACGATATACGTCCATGCCAACAAAAATATGTGAGATTGGAGACACTATTTTAACAGTAAGAGCACCTGTTGGGGCAGCGAGTAGGGCAAATCAAAAGGTTTGCCTTGGAAGAGGTGTCTGTGCTATCAGTGGACAGCATAAAGATTTTATCTTTTATCTTATGCGTTACCATGAAAGTGCATGGGAAGCGGTAGAGCAAGGAAGTACATTTACTGCAGTAAGTGGAAAAGAGGTAAGAAAGTTTGAAATTAGGATTCCAGAAGAAGGAAGCGAACAAGAAGCTATTGCTGCAGTATTGACAGCAATGGATGAAGAAATTCGAGATTTAGAGATAGAACGAGAAAAATTATTCAAATCAGAGAGGGTGCAATGGATGACCTGCTGACATGTCGCGTCCGTTTGACTAAGTAAGGAGGCGCAAGATGGCAACTGTAGATGCAGAGAAAAAATTACAGAAAAGAGTTCTGCACTGGTTGGTGGATGACCTCGGCTATACTTACCTTGGCAACCTGGAGGATATCGATAATACTCCTGTCAAGGAAGATTTGCTGAAAGCTAATCTCAAAAAGCGCGGATACAGTGATGACCAGATAAAAACTGCCATCAGCGAACTTTTGAGTAAGGTTAATAACCAGGTTGATACTCTTTATCAAATCAACCGCAGTGTGTATTCACTGCTTCGTTATGGGCGCCAGGGTGCCAAAGATGCAAATGGGCGTCGTCAGACGGTACATTATATCAATTGGGACGATATCGGCAGCAATGATTTTTATGTTGCAGAGGAAGTATCTGTCCTGCGTTTCGATAAGGTGACGAGAAAACGTCCCGATGTGGTACTATACATCAACGGTATCGCCCTTGGTGTGTTTGAACTGAAGAGTTCCTATGTCAGCGCCGGAAAAGGTATCCGCCAGATGCTGCAGAATCAGAAGCGAGAAAACATTCTGAATTTCTTTAGTACGGCGCAGTTCCTGTTTGCAGGCAACGAAGCAGAAGGCCTTTTCTATGGCACAACCGATACGCCTGAAAAGTATTATCTGAAATGGAAGGAAGATAAGAAAGCAACTGACAAATTGTCTGCTGATGTGAAACTCCTGCAGGTCAAGGAAGTTAATCGTTTGAGAGACGGTGTGATTTCCCTTTGTCATAAGGAACGCTTTTTGTCTCTTATCCATGATTTTGTGATTTACGATGCAGGCATTAAAAAGGTTACAAGACACAATCAGTACTTTGCTAATATCGCTGCAAGAAAGCGTATTCTTGGAAATGAGGGCGGTATCATCTGGAACACCCAGGGCTCCGGTAAGTCTCTCATTATGGTATGGCTTACAAAGTGGATTATCGAAAACGTCAATGACAGCCGTGTTGTAATCATCACAGACCGTGATGAATTGGATGACCAGATTGAGAGCCTGTTTATTGATGTATACGAAAAGGTTCGCAGAGCCAAAAGCTGTGCTGACCTGCGTTCCATTTTGGATAAAAACGAAGATGCTATCGTATGTTCGCTGATTCACAAATACGGACATAACGCCGGAAATCAATCCGATATCGACCAGTACAGAAAAGAACTGCTGAAAGACCTGCCGAAGGACTTCAGTGCAAAGGGAAATATTGTGGCATTCATTGATGAGTGTCATCGTACCAATTCCGGTAAGTTGCACGAGGCTGTAAAAGTGCTGATGCCGAATGCTGTCTTGATTGGTTTTACGGGCACTCCCCTTCTGAAAACTGACAAGCAGACGAGCCTGGAAACTTTCGGTACATATATCCACACCTACAAATTTGATGAAGGCGTAGAGGATGGTGTAGTTCTTGACCTTCGTTATGAGGCAAGAGACGTTGATCAGGATTTATCCAGCCAGGATAAGGTGGATTTGTGGTTTGAAAATAAAACGTACGGATTGACCGAACGTGCAAAACAGCAGCTGAAGCAAAGTTGGACATCTATCAACAAACTGTACAGTTCCAAGCAGCGTCTGGAGAAAATTGCATCCGATATTGTTTTTGATATGAGCCTTAAGCCGAGACTTAAGGAAGACCGTGGCACAGCTATGCTTGTGGCAAACAGTATTTATGAAGCCTGCCGTTATTGGGAAATCTTCATGAGCATGGGATTTACCAAGTGTGCTGTTGTTACTTCTTATGAACCTACCACACAGAGTGTCAGAACGGCAACGACTGACCCTAATCAAGCAAGCGAAGACGAGTACAAAAAGGCCATCTATGAGCGTATGCTTGGTGGCAAGAAACTCACAGAATTTGAAAAGGAAGCAAAGGAACGATTCAAGCATGAGCCGGCACAGATGAAATTGCTTATTGTGGTTGATAAACTGCTGACTGGCTTTGACGCTCCAAGTGCAACCTATCTATACATTGACAAATCCATGCGTGACCATGACCTGTTCCAGGCTATTTGCCGTGTTAATAGACCGGATGGCGAAGACAAGGATTATGGATACATTGTGGATTATATGGATTTGTTCCGTAATGTGCAACTTGCTGTTGCGGATTACACAACAGAGGCTTTCGATGGCTACGATAAGGAAGATGTCGAAGGACTCATTAAAAACCGCTATGATGAAGCAAAATCCGAATTGGAAGGAACACTTACTTCTCTTGAAGCGTTAATTGAAAATGTTCCTATGCCACAAGATGATACCGATTACATTGAATACTTTTGCGGTGACGATAGCGAAAGTGATGAGAAAACTGCAAGAAGAGATACATTGTATGCGTTGACGGCGGCACTTTCTCGTTCTTTTGCAAACTGCTGTGACAGGTTGGTTTCAGATTACGGATATACAAAGGAAGATGTAAACCACTTGCGTGGTGAGATTTCCGGCTATAACAAAATAAAAGAAATGATTAAGCTGGCAAGTTGTGATTACATTGACCTTAAGCCTTATGAGGCTGATATGCGTTATATTTTGGATACTTATATTCGTGCAGAGGACACAAAGGTAGTAAGTGAACTCGGAAATATGTCTCTTGTGGAACTTCTTCTTCAAGGAAAAACTACAACTCCTGCAGATCTGGTCAAGGACCTGCCTGGTGATAATGAGGCAAAGGCAGAGACAATTGACAATAACCTGCAGCACGAAATCGTTAAGAAGATGAGTTCCAATAGCGTATATTACGGCAAGCTGTCTGAAATGTTGAAAAAAATCATCATGCAACGAAAGATTGAAGCCATGAGTTATGAAGAATATCTCCGACAGGTTGTCGAATTGGCAGAAGCTATCCTCCATCCTGAAACCAGTGGCAGTTATCCAGATGAGGTAAAAGATAGTGCCGCAAGACGTGCGTTGTATGACTATTTTGAGCAAAATGTCGAGTTGACGATTGATGTCGATGGAGCAATCCGAGTATCAATTCAACCGGAATGGAAAAGAAATTTCCAAAAGCAGCAGCGTATAAGACTTGCTATTTATAAAAAATTATTGCTTCATAGCTATAGCGAAGACAAAGCAACCGAAGAAACCAACAATGTCTTCGATATTGCACAAAGGCAGGAAGAATACGATGCGTAAAGAAGAAATGGAAATCGGTGGGTTGACAATTGAAGTAATCAGAAAGAGTAATCTCAAAAATCTGTACATCAGAGTCAACCCGCCGGAAGGTGATGTAACCGTAAGTTCTCCGAGTGAACTTAAAGATGAGGATATCAGATTATTTGTTCTTAAGAAGTTACCGGAGATAACGAAAGTAAGGGACAGAATGTTGACGCAGGAGCGTCAAAGTAAGCGTGAATATGTGTCAGGAGAGTCTCATTATTTGTGGGGGAAACCATACCGCTTACAAGTTGTTTACGAAGGTAAACAGCAAAAAATTGTAAAAACACCAACTAAAATTGTGATGACCGTGCCGGAAGGCACAACCACAGATGCAAAAGAAAAAATATTCATTGAGTGGTACAGACAGGAATTAAAACGTGTGATGGATACTGTTGTAGCAGGTTGTGAGAAAAAAATGGATGTTCATGCAAGTGAAATTCGTATTAAGAACATGAGAACTCGTTGGGGAACTTGCAATATTGACAAACGCAGGATATGGATTAATTTGCAGCTTGCAAAGAAGCCCGTAGAGTGCCTTGAATATGTAGTAGTTCACGAGTTAGTACATCTATTAGAAAAAAATCATACTCATAGATTTCATGCCCTTGTAGAACAGTATTATCCAACATGGCGTGAAGCAAAGAAATTGTTAGCAACTATGCCACTCGATTACATGGAAAAAGGAGATTCGGATATAGATGACGAAGAAGCTGACATCGAGCGATATCTTTGATATCAACAAGAAAACAGGAGCCTTGATTCTCGGTAAAAATCGCTTGGATGATTATGCAACTAAATATTTGACGAAACATTGCAAAGAGGCTCTCCTAACTCCGATGCCACTTCCCGTCGAAAAAATCCTTGAAGATGCAAAACTTACGGTTAAAGAAGTGTCTCTTTCGAGAAATCTTGATGTGTTCGGCTGTTGTCTGCTTTTAGATGGAGAAGTTGATGTGTACGATGTTGATAACGGTTCGTCACGTTCTGTAACTTACCCGGCAGGAACGATATTGATTGACCCTGCCTCCGAGGCAGTATATGGTGAGGGTGCAAAACGAAATACTCTCATACATGAGGCTTTACATTGGGAGAAGGACAAGGCTTACTTCGAGATTTTAGCATTAAAGAATGCTGCTGCATCAGAAAAACTATATCCAATTATGTGCCGACAGTCTGAAACTTTTTTCGAACCCCCAGAAGGAAAAAAGACAAAGGAAAATGAAGTGAAGTGGTTGGAGTGGCAGGCACATAGATTGGCACCAAGAGTTCTGATGCCTTTTGGAATGTTCAAACAAAAGGCACTGGAGTTAATAGCCAGTTATAACGCCCCACAAAATGATATCTTTCCATCCTGCGATATCCTTATTGAGGATTTGAGTGCATTTTTTATAGTATCTCGTGTTTCGGTCAAGTACCGTTTGATTGAGGTTGGACTGCTTGACAAACTGCGTGATTTTAATGATTTTGATGCCGTGTTTGCGGAGATAACCGAAAGCAAAGAACTGGTAGCATTAACCCCACTTGAAGCGTATCAGCTTTTAGCTGAGGACTCATCATTAAGAGAGTGGGTTCGCGGAGGAAGATTTGTCTATGCTGATGGTTACTTTGTTCTTGCGGAACAGCAATATGTATTGGTAAAAGAAGGCGAGCTTCACTTAACTACGAAAGCTAAAAAGAAGTTAGCCCAATGTGTTATTAATATCCGCGAACATAAGTACACGGAATATAGAAATGCGTCGAAAGATTTGCTTGGCTTTTCTGTGCTACATCGTGTCGAGGGCATTGACCAGCGTATATTGACATTTCATCCGAAATTCCAAGCAAATTTTAAATATGAAGAAGACGAGGTTTATGCTTCGTTTTATGAAAAGATTTCAGCGTATGATGAACAAGAAGAAATCGAACTGGTTAAAATGTTAGCAGACCCAACCTGTAGCCTCTGTCAGTGTCTTTGGTATCTGATGGAGAATCGAAAGTGGACGTATCCTGCAACTTTTAATGAAAAAACTGAGTTGCATCCAAACTATCATGGGAAAATAAAAAACAACTCCTATAACAATATGGGAACCGATGTCCTTATGGCGATTTGCGTAGGTCTCAAATTAAATTTACGTATTATCGAAAAACTATTTGATAAGTCTAATAATAAGCTGAATTATTACCAAGACCCTGATAAGACTTATATTCGAATTTTAGAAATGGCGCCTGGTATTTCATTACAGGACTTTAACAGCATCTGCGAAAAAGCAAGTGTAAAACAGTTAGGAAGCACAATAAAATAATTTCGATAACTCACTGAGTTGGCTTTGGACCCCGAAAGGGGTTCTTTTTTTATGCCCAAAACAGAAAACACTGATATCATGGGCATTTCTCGACCAACTCACCGAGTTGGTCATGAAAAATTTTAAAGAATTATAATGTTTCTGACAATCAACGAAAGGAGATTGTCAGAAACATTATTCCAATGCCCGAAGTGGTCGACCTTAAGGCGGCGGGATACATCAAGAGTCAAATTCACGGTATAGCCGTGGACTGACCGCAGATGTACCCACCGTGCTTTGTCATGCCCATTTTCGGTATCAGAGTCGGTGTGTACCATCACATCGGCTCTTTTTGTGTCCCTGCCGCCACCCAATCGGGCGGAAAAGAAAGGCAGGGACTTTATATGAGAAAGTTCAAAACAGCGGCGAAGAACCGCACCAATTACATTTATTACACAGCAGAAGGAAAGCCGATTGTCATTACTCCTGGGATGGTTGGCGAAGATGGCAAGGCAGTAACCGAAAGCCTCATTACTATGCTCCATGATTGGGATGACGATGATGTGGATGCAGAACGCCATGAGGAATATCATTGTCCGGTTCACTATGACGGCTACCACGATGGGGACGGTGACGATGCGGATGACCGCAACCCGTATTTTGAAGATGAAACCTACAATCCTTTGCAGCAGATTCTGACCTCCATCGCAAACGAGGAGCGTTCTCTTCAGATTGAAAAGCTGAAGGTTGCTTTATCACAGCTTACGGACAAGCAGAAGGATACCGTGGTTAAGAAGTTTTATCGAGGCATGACCAATGTGGATATTGCAGCAGAAGAAGGTGTTACTGAAGCGGCTATCCGTAACCGCTTAACGAAGATTTATGCGGCATTGAAAAAGAAAATCTAAAAATTTTCATTTGAGGGGGTTCGATTCCCCCTCATTTTTCGCTTATGGACAGAGGGGTGAGAAAAACTCCTCGGAAAGGAGCCAAGTGCAATGGGAATTAAACACAAGGTATGTATCAACATTGCAAAACCCGGCGGCACACCTTCTCCGGTAGTCCGAAGCGGAACGATGCAGATTCGCAAGAGAATACTTGATTTTCTCTTCGGTCAGCAGGTCAGCGTTCTGGTTCTCTCTCCAGGCGATTCGGTGCAGACCGTCGAGATTCACGAACTGAAAGGAGGCGAGAACCATGACAAACGCAAACAAATTTAATCTGCTCCTTGATGTGGTGAAGCTGATGCACTCGTTGGCAGACGGACTGGAGGCTGTGGCTTACGCATTTGCCGACAGCCAGGAAATCTTCGTAGAAGCCAAGGCAGTGTCGAAGCCTGTCGAAACAGGACAACCCGCAAAACAGATAGCAGAAAAAGTGCCTACTTTGGCAGATGTCCGTGCCGTGCTTGCGGTTAAGACGCAGAACGGTATGACAGCCGAGGTAAAGGGTCTGATTACCAAGTACGGCGGCAGCAAGCTGTCGGATGTGGACCCGAAGCATTACGCAGACCTCATTAAGGATGCGGAGGTGCTTGGAAATGGGTAATCACGCACTTCTTTCTCCTTCCAGTTCCCACAGGTGGTTATCGTGTACACCGAGTGCAGTCCTGGAAACGGAGTTTGAAAACAAGAGCAGTAACGCTGCCGAAGAAGGTACCGCCTTTCATGCACTGTGCGAACACAAGCTGAAGAAGGCGCTCCGCAGACGCAGTAAAAGACCCGTTTCCGCATTTAACACCGATGAGATGGAAGAACACTCTGACGGCTATGTGGAGTTTGTATTAGAACAGCTTGAAAAAGCAAAGCAGACCTGCCCTGACCCCTTGGTGCTGATTGAGCAGAAGGTTGACCTCTCCGATTATGTTCCAGGCGCATACGGAACGGCGGATTGCCTCATCGTCTCGGATAACAGTCTCCACATTATCGATATGAAATACGGACTTGGTGTACTCGTTGACGCAGAGGAAAATTCGCAGCTGAAGTGTTACGGTATCGCAGCACTCAGTACCTATGAAAGCCTGTATGACATCAAGGAAGTTTCCCTTTCGATTTTCCAACCCCGCAGGGAGAATGTTCAGACATGGACGGTATCCGTGGAGGATTTGAAAGATTGGGCGGAAAACGAACTGAAACCCAAGGCACAGATGGCTGCCAAGGGCGAAGGCGAATATTGCCCCGGAGAGTGGTGTCAGTTCCGCCGTGCAGCGGTCAAGTGCCGTGCAAGGGCAGCAGAAAAACTCCGTATTGCAGAGGAAGAATTCAAGCTACCACCTTTACTTACTGATGAAGAGGTTGAATCCATTCTTCCAATGTTACCGGATATCACCAAGTGGGCAAACGAAATCAGTGCCTATGCCCTGGAGGCGGCACTAAACCACGGTAAAGAGTGGAGCGGGTTTAAGGTTGTAGAAGGTCGTTCTAACCGTAAGTTCTCGGATGAGGATGCGGTGGCGACAGCAGCCAAGGAACACGGTTACACGGACATTTACCGTCAGAGTCTTATCACGCTGACAGAAATGCAGAAGCTGATGGGCAAGAAAAAATTCGAGGAAATCCTGGGCGACCTCGTTATCAAACCACCCGGAAAGCCTACCCTCGTTCCCCTTTCGGATAAGAGGCAGGCAATGAATGTATCAGACGCAAAAAACGAATTCAATGAAATTATGGAGGATTAAAATTATGGCAAACGTAAACAGAACTAAGGTTATCACTGGCAAGAACACTCGTCTTTCTTACTTCCACGGTTGGGAGCCTGTCAGCATCAATGGCGGCGCAGAGAAATATTCCGTATCCGTGCTGATTCCGAAGGACGACACTGAAACCATCAACGCTATCAACGCTGCTGTGGATGCTGCGATTGAGGAAGGCATCGCCAAGTTCGGCGGCAAGAAGCCTAACAAGGGTGCTATCAAGTTGCCTCTTCGTGACGGCGATGTTGAAAGAGATGACGAGGCTTACAAGGGTCATTACTTTGTAAATGCCAACAGCACTACGGCTCCTCAAATTGTGGACAAGGCTGTAAAGCCTATCCTTGACCGTGATGAGGTCTACTCCGGTTGTTATGCGAGAGTGTCTTTGAACTTCTATGCATTCAACTCTAACGGAAATCGTGGCGTTGCCTGCGGTCTCGGCAATATCCAGAAAATCCGTGACGGTGAGTATCTTGGCGGCCGTACTTCCGCAACCGATGATTTCACCACTGTTGAGGATGACGATTTCTTGGCATAAGTGTACCCCCCGGCAGGCGGTGTGAAATACCACCGTCTGCCTCAAACGAAAATTACGAAATACGAGGTAAAACGATATGAACGAATTATACGAATTTATGAAACAGGTCGATGTGATTGTGCTTTTCTGCCTGCTCTACGGTCTTGCCATCAATGGCATCGTGTGGACGGTATGTGAGGTTATCCGCTTTATTGTAAAGAAGGTCAAAGCCTTCCGTGAAAAGCGTAAGCAGAAAAAGGCTGCACAGAATGATGATGTGACCGAGTAAACATGACGAGCGGCGGAGGATATTCTTCTGCCGCCTTTTCATAGAAAGGAATGTGCTATGAAAACATTGAGTATTGATATTGAAACCTTCTCCTCGGTCAATCTGCAAAAATGTGGAGTTTACAAATATGCAGAGAGCGAGGATTTTGAAATATTGCTGTTTGGCTATGCCGTGGACGGCGGAGCGGTGCAGGTGGTCGACCTTGCCTGTGGGGAGAAAATCCCGGCAGAGATTATTGAGGCACTGACCGATGATGCTGTTATAAAAACTGCTTTTAATGCTGCTTTTGAGAGGGTGTGTCTATCCAGGTACTTATCGGATTTAGGTGTAAGCCTTGACCCGTTCCATGACAATCATCCGCTGTCGCAGGAGTGCGCCCGTTACTTAAATACAGCAAGCTGGCACTGTACCATGATTTGGTCGGCAACCCTGGGTCTGCCTCTTTCCCTTGAAGGTGTCGGTGTGGTTCTTGGACTGGAAAAGCAGAAGCTGACCGAGGGTAAATCCTTAATCAAATATTTCTGCGTTCCCTGTGCGCCGACCAAGGTAAACTGAGGTCGCACAAGAAATCTGCCGCAGTATGATATGGAAAAATGGCAGCAGTTTAAGGCATACAACCTCCGTGACGTGGAAACGGAGATGGGCATACAGGCAAAGTTGTCCCGTTTTCCTGTGCCGGATAAAATTTGGAGCGAATACCATGTGAGCGAAGAAATCAATGACCGTGGCATTGGTGTGGATATGGTGCTTGTGAAAGAGGCAATCGAAATCGACAGCATAAGCCGTGACCATCTAACCTCCAAAATGCAGGATATGACAAATCTCGACAATCCCAACTCCGTGCAGCAGATGAAGATGTGGCTGTCGGATAACGGTATGGAGATGGAGAGCCTTGGCAAAAAGGAAGTGGCGGAGGCAATCAAAACGGCGCCACAGGATATTACCGATGTTCTTTCCTTACGTCAACAGCTTGCCAAGAGTAGCGTGAAAAAATATACAGCGATGGAAAATGCCGTGTGCAGGGATAACCGTGCAAGAGGTATGTTTCAATTCTACGGAGCCAACCGAATCGGAAGATTTGCGGGAAGGCTGATTCAGTTACAGAACCTGCCTCAAAACCACATGGAAGATCTGGCAGAGGCTCGTGGTCTTGTGCGTAGCGGAAATTATGATGCTCTGGAACTTTTATATGAAGATATCCCCGACACCCTGTCACAGCTTATCCGCATGGCTTTTGTGCCACAAAATGACAGAAAATTTATCGTAGCCGACTTTTCTGCTATTGAGGCGAGAGTTCTTGCGTGGCTTGCGGGAGAAGAGAGGCGTCTTCGTGTATTTGAGGAAGGCAAAGACATTTATTGCAGCAGTGCCAGTCAGATGTTTGGTGTTCCGGTGGAAAAACACGGTGTGAACGGACACCTCCGTCAAAAAGGCAAAATCGCAGAACTTGCCCTCGGTTACGGTGGTTCGGTTGGTGCCTTAAAAGCGATGGGTGCCCTTGAGATGAGCCTTACGGAGGATGAACTTCAGCCTCTTGTATCTGCATGGAGAAATGCCAATCCGATGATAACCAGGCTGTGGTGGGATATCGACCGTGCCGTGAAGACCAGCGTGAAAGAAAAAAGCATAACAGAAACTCATGGCATTGTAGTTCACTATCAGAGTGGCTTTCTGTTTCTGACCCTTCCGTCTGGCAGACAGCTTGCTTATGTGAAACCACGTATGGGAGAAAATCAGTTTGGAGGCGCGGCAGTGACCTATGAAGGTGTGGGTGCAACAAAGAAGTGGGAGCGTTTGGAAAGCTACGGTTCTAAATTCACGGAAAATGTGGTACAGGCAATCGCAAAGGATATTCTGATGTTTGCCATTCAGACCTTGAGCCACTGCGATATCGTTGCCCACGTTCACGATGAAATCATCATCGAGTGCGACCGCAGGGTTTTCCTCTATGTCGTTTGTGAGCAGGTGGGCAGGACTCAGCCTTGGGCGAAGTGACTACTTCTTCGTGCAGACGGGTACGAATGCGATTTTTATAAAAAAGATTAAAATTAGGGGGTTCGATTTCATCGGATTCTTCGCTTGTAGGCAGAGGGATACAAGTCCTTCTGCCTATTAAATTTTTAAGGAGGATTCGATATGGACGAATTCAGAAAGTACAAACCAATGGTGTATGTGTGCAGCCCTTATTCTGGGGACACGCAGTTCAACACCGCACAGGCAAAAAAATATAGCCGTTTTGCCTACAAACAGGGTGCAATCCCTATGACACCACATCTTCTTTATACGCGGTTTATGTGTGATGAGAACCCTGCGGAACGCAGTGATGCGATGCATTTCAATTATGTGCTGCTTGGCAATTGCTCGGAACTTTGGGTGTTCGGCAGCAGAGTGTCCGATGGTATGGCACACGAAATCGGTATCGCAAAGAAGAGAAAGTTGACCATCCGTTGGTTCAACGAAAGCTGTGAGGAGGTGTCCGTTGATGAGTGAATTTAAAGCAGTACGGACCGAGTATAAGGGATATTTGTTCCGTTCCCGCCTGGAGGCTCGTTGAGCAGTGTTCTTTGATACCCTTGGTATCCCGTGGGAGTATGAGCTGGAAGGCATTGTCTTAAGTGACGTCACACATTATCTGCCGGACTTCTATCTGCCGGACTTCCATTGTTTCTTTGAAGTAAAGAGAAAAGGCATCCGTGGTACGGCAGAGGGTGATGCTGCCATTGCTAAAATCAGTGACGGTCAGAACCATGACAGTTGGGCAGGTATCATCTGCTTTGGCGACCCTATGGATGATGATTTGTATATCTTCTGCCAGGAAACAGATGACGGCGGCGGTGGTTGCTATGAAAACGAAGTAACCATCGGTCTGCATCCAGATACCCACAAGCCGTGCCTCTTTGCCTATAACGACAGACGCGAGAGATGTTTCTTTACTCATTTTGGTGAGGATATGGACGATGAAATTATCCCTATGCTTACCAATGAATATGGCAAGTACAGATATAAGGATTTCGTGAACGGCCACGTGATGTATGCCCGCAAGGTGGCAAGACAGGCACGTTTTGAATATGGGCAGACACCGAAGGTAAGGAGGGACAGATAATGAGAAGTTTATCTCTTGCATACGGCAACAGCCACCAGGCAAAGACCTGGGTCAATAAAACCATTCTGTTCGATGAACTGAAGGAACGCCTCAAAGTCACCATCCGAACTCTGGAGTCGGCGGAAGAATACGCAAATATGAATAAGGCACAGCGTGATCTGGCAAAAGACCATGGTGGCTTTGTGGGCAGAGTTCTTAAAGAGGGTATCAAAACTATCAGGGGCAACACCCGATGGAATGTGAATTCAATTCGTACTATCTTGATTAACGAAAAGTACATCGGTGATGCTATGGCACAAAAGACATTTACAATAGATTATCTGACTAAAACACGAAAAGAGAATCAGGGGGAACTTCAAAAGTATTATGTAGAAAATGCCCATGAGGAAATTATTCCAAGAGAGGTATTCTATAAAGTCCGGGAAGAACTGCACCAACGAGCCAATATATATAAGAAATCCAGTAAACAGGAAACCGAATCAAAGGGCAAGCATAGTGGAAAATACGCCTTATCCAAGATTACCCTCTGAAAAGAGTGCGGCTGTGAGTACCGCAGATAAATCTGGTCTAAATATGGAGAAAAGAAAGCGGTATGGAGATGCGAAAATAGGCTGAGAAATGGGACAAGATGCTGCAAAGATTCGCCAACCATAGAGGAAAGCATATTACATAGGGCAGTTTTACACGCCATCAATCAAGTGCTGGAAAACAAAGGTGACTTTGTCCTGACATTCAGAAAAAATGTAGTCACAGCCATGACACATGGTACAGAGGATTCGGAATATGCTGAAGAAAAGAAAAAACTGCAGAAAGCCATGGCAGAACTGATACAGCAGCAAGCCCAGCAGAACGGCGATAAAACCGCCTTTGAGGAACGCTATCAGGCGATCCCAGCACAGATAGAAACGTTGGAAATGAAGCAGATCAAAGCAGCTAGCAGAGGCGAGAAGAGCAGAAAGATGGAAGATATCGAGGACTTTCTGAACAAAACAAACTGCATACTGACAGAATATGGCGATAAGCTGGTGCGCCGGCTAATTCAGAATATTCATATAGTAAATGCAAGGAAGATAGAAGTAGCATTCAATTCAGGATTTACAGTTGAGGAGATGCTTACAGAATATTAAATACATGATGATGAAAAAATTAGTAGCTGTTTATGAGTTAAAAACAACTACCAGCAATTGTATCAATTTTTTGATTTTACAGAGGGTTATGTGGTAAAATAATAAATATAGATTAAGATAGAGTGTATTTATGGCATATACAGTAGAAAAGCAATATTAAAAAATACCTATGGAAGTTAGATAAGCTTTCTGCAAAGTTTTTCTATTTTCTATTGTCTTTCTAGTAGAAGTTTGAAGTATTTAAAATAAGATCTAAATTTGTGATTAGGGAGAAGTGCGATGAAAGAAATTTTACAAACCAATAATGTTGAAAAACTAAAAGACCTGTTGGTTAATATGCATGAGAAATACTATATTGAATTGAAAAGAGCTACTGAATTACCAAACTCATTCTGGGAAAGTTATTCATCTTTTTCAAATACAAGTGGTGGTTGGATAATTTTGGGGGTATCAGAAGGTAATCCGAAAAATGAAATCGTTGGTGTTGGAAATGTAGAGAAAACATTAACTAGTTTATGGGATCAACTTTCAAACGGTAACAAAGTAAGTTATAGAAATATTAATAATGAAGATGTAAATACATATACTATTGATGGAAAAACTGTAATAATAATATATGTAAAGGAAGCTCCCGAAAATATGAAACCTGTTTTTATAAGTGGCAAATTAGAAAATTCTTGGATTCGTACCGGGGATGGGGACAGGAAAGTTAGCAAAGAAGAACTGTTTTCTTTAGTCAGGAATGCACAGCCAGGGCATGATAGTTTGCCCGCAGAAAACTTCACTATAGAAGATATAGATATAGATTCTCTTATTACTTATAAAGAAAGGGTAAATAAGCGATTCCCTAAAAAAAAATACATTGAAATGGATAATATCGATTTTTTAATGGAAATTGGAGGATGTTATAAAGATCGAATTTCAGGGGATTTAAAAATAAGAAAGGGAACGGTATTATTTTTAGGGAAATATAACTCTATTAAAGAACTTTGTCCTCATTACCATTTAGACTTTTTTAATCGCAGGGGTAATAATGAAAGATGGATAGATCGTGTTTCAGATGATGAGCCGAGTGATTACGAAATGAATATATATAATTTTTATAATATTGTGTACGAAAAAATGAAGGTGATTTTAAGAGAATCTTTTAAACTTGATGAAAATCAACAGAGAGTACCAGTATCTGATTTTGATGAGACGATTAGAGAATGCCTTGTCAATTGTTTAGCACACGCAGACTATATTCAAGGTTTTCCGTCAACAAAAATTGATGTATATGATGGTTGGTTTGTTTTTTCAAACCCAGGAAAAATGTTAGTAACAAAAGAACAGTTTTTGATGGGTGGAGATTCTAGACCAAGAAATGAAATAATAATGAAATTATTTAGATTATTAGGCGTATCAGAAAGACAAGGTTTTGGTGGACCTTTAATTTACAAAACAGCTATAAAAAATGAATATAAACGACCAGAGGTTTTTACAAATATTGAAAAAACTGAAATAAAAGTATGGAATATTGATTTAGTTGATTCATACCCGAATTTGTCAACCGAAGAAAAAAGCGTTTTAAAATTTATTGCTAAAAGCAATGAAGCACATTCGGTTACTTCAATTAAAGCCGCATTGGGTTATACCGACTATCGTGTTAGAAATGCAATTTCTGTATTAGAACAAAAGAAATTAATTGCTAAAGTAGGTAAAGGTCCTTCAACAAAATATACGATTTGTATTGAAAGTACAGAATTTTTAACACAATTACAAATGGTAATGGATATATTAAAAAAGCGCATTCTTTAGTATTATCATTTCGCTATCTTTTGAATATCTTTTGAAAAGGCTATAGTTTTTAAAAGATAAGTGAATTTTTCTATAAAACAGTGGCATTTAGAGTACTATAGTATCTTTTGAATATCTTTTGAAATTTAATTAGTTTTCAAAAGATACCTGTTTTGTATGAGATTATAGTATAAAAAGATATGTCAATCCATAAACTATGGCTCTTTGATGTTGCGTTTGGATGATATCACGTTGATGGGGGGTGAGATTTTTTCTGTAAATATATTATGAAAAGGTTCTTTTATGATAAAACATTATTCATAGAAGAACCTTTTATTTGGATGCTTTAACTTAACAAATCCCCTAGTTTTACTAGGGGTAAATAAAATACTTTGGTATATTATTTTGAATGATAATTACTATGGATTTACTAATTATTAAATGAATGATATACAATATTAATTAACATAATGTATTCTCAATTATAGTACCTGCTTATAGGTTGCAGTGTAAATAAATGTGATGATATTTTTTTCGATGCCCCTTTAAGGGGGCACGCAATACTCCTTCTAGGGGGGCAAACAACTAGTTTACTATAGTGGTTTTGATTATAACTTTAGCAGAATGTAAATAAAACCATAGCAAAAATGTCGGATGCATGCCAGAAAAAGGATAAAGTTTTCAAGTCATTATAAAAGGTTATATTGTAGATACAGATGTCCTGAAAGCGTTAATTTAATTTTATATATGATCTTAGACAGAAAAATGCTTTGGATATATTATATATAATAGTTTCAATGTCCACAAAATAATGTGATTAAAAAAACTTGGAGATGTAGAACTATAGACTGAATTTGTATAAGATATTTATGGAAAAGTTACATTCAGTTTACAAGTCATACATGGTGAAAACAGCGTTAACGGCATAATAACGGTGTTAAAGCCTTCTACGGCGCTTCGGCGCGCCTGCATACTTTTTCATTGATATTAAATTATTGGAGCTTTTCTCAATTCTTCGACTCCGTGTGGAGAAATTTTTTGTTATTCAAGACACAAGTAAGCAGGCTTTCCCATAGGCAAAAGTGCAACCCGTGTGAGAGTTGTGGCGTGGAGCGTTCCCCAAAGAGAGATTTGAGAGTTCAGTCAAGTGTTTTCAACGCAAAAGAACAGAAAAATTTGCCATGTTGAGCATGTATGCCATTGTAAATTTAAGCTGGTAAGCAGTAATAAATCATTAGCGCCTGTATTTATAGTAATATGTTTGCTTAGCTGTTTTAACGGAATGCTGTATAGACAGTTTTTCGGCAACACCGAAGGAAAAAGGGGAAAAACTTATGTATACAAAAATCTTGAATTCACAGAAAATATGGCAATCTTAGGAGAAAAATCTGAAATGGTTTAATATATCTGTTTCTGTTATTCCAAAAAACAAGAAAGACGCATTAATAAATTAAAATCATCCTTGCGTTATGATGCGTTGGATTGTCGGAACCGTTAGAAATTTTGCGCGCAATCTTACAAGCATATGCGCTTTGTGTGTACTGTGGCGGCTAACATTGTATAGGCAGGACTCGTAATCTTTGAAACCGGCAGCATGCCTGTTTTAACGGAGCAGGCAGATGACGTTTGCAGCGGCGGCAATTTATTAAAAGAGGGCTAGACATATTTTTAAGATTAAAATGACAATGAAAATTCTCATTGTCATTTTTTATATATTGTATGAGTTTTTTGTACAAAGAAAAAATTTACAGACAATATAGTTTTTCTATTTTAATTGCAATAAGGAATATAAGTTTTCCTTCCAAAGTAAGCGGATTTATATCCGTAAGTTCATAAACTTTTTTCAGGCGGTTAGAAACAGTATTCCTATGCACAAAGAATTTTTTTGCAACGGCCAGTAAATTTCCGTCGGTTTCGATATACGCTCTAAGATATTCATAAAGAGTAGTGGAATTTTGGGCGTCGTAGTCAATTAGTATTCCTATTGAACTTTTGTAAAACTCTTTCAGCATATTAATGTCATTGGATGTTGAGATAAGTTTGTATATTCCGGCTTTATCATAATATAAAATTTCATTGCCGGTACTTTCGGCAACGTTTAGCATCGGCAGAAGCTTTTTAAAGTTTTGCGAAAGATTAAATATATTTCCGTTTAAACTGCCGACACATGTATAAACCTTATAATCTGCCAGCTTGATTATAAGGTTTTCATTAAGAGTTTTTATAAAATTGTTGACAAAGTTTCCGCCGTTATGTATTAACGTTAAAACAACCGTTTCATTATAAATAAATACGGCTGTTTTAAGCTCTTCGCTTTTGGCTGCGATATGATCTAAACTTACAACTATTGTCCTAAGGCATATGTCAAGCAGGTCGGGATTGTATGATCGCAGGACAGGTTTAATTACCACTGGGCAAAAAAATTGTTCTGACGAAATATTATAGCCGTTAAGGTTTTTAATTTTGGATTTAATATTGTTTGGATTTAATATTATTGATTTAATAAAATCGGAAAGGCTTTTTCTTTCGCTCCCTGTATAAATTAATATGCGCGATATGTCTTTTACAATGTCTACCATCATTATGTCCAAAGGAATTGTATAAAGGGGAAGGCCCGCTTCATTGCAGTAAAATATTACTTCCTTAGGTATTTTATCAATATATTTTCCGATTTTTATTATCAAAGCAGAGGTTTTTTTGGATTGAAGTATTTTTACTATATCTAAAATATTGTCGGGATTTTTTATGTTTATAAATGAAGTGAGTATCATTTTGTTCTCATGCACAAATCTTCCGGAAAAGTCCTCGACAACTGATACCCAGCTGATATTTTCCTTATATATCCCTTTTTCTCCCGCAATAAGAGTTATATTATAGTTTGAAGGAAGTTTTTTTATAATTTGTTCAACAGTTATACCCATATCTGCACCTCCGTATCTAATATTATAACGTATAGCTGAATTTATTAAAATAAAAAACAATATTTTATGTGCATATGCATAAAGAATAATGGGAGTTTGTTTGTTTTTGAATTATGTTGGCAGTGATAAAATACTTTATATAAAAGATGTGCCGATAATTTGCATATTTAAGGGGTGATTGTTTGTGACAGACGCCGAGAGAGTTATTGACTACATTGAGAAAAACCGCAGTGAGATTGTAAGGATTGCAAGCGGGCTTATAAGTATTCCTTCCGTTTCAGGAAGGGACGACTCAAATGAGCAGTATAATAAAGAAGCCGATTATCTTATTGAAGAATTTGCAAAGTTTGGTATAAAGGCTGAAAAATATTCCCTTGCGCCGGGCGGATGCAATCTTGTCGCTTCATATAAAGGCAAAGGGGGCGGACGGACGCTTGCGCTTGGCGGGCATTATGACGTTGTGGCAGCCGATGAAAAAACTTGGGAAACCGAAGGCGGATTTATACCTACTATAAGGGACGGAAAGCTTATCGGACGCGGAGCGGCTGACATGAAAGGCGGCCTTGCCGCGTGCTTTATGGCTTTAAAAGCCGTTAAGGAATGCGATATTGAACTTGCCGGGGAAATGCAGTTTATTGCTACGGTTGATGAAGAAATAGGCGGGCCTTACGGTATGGATTATCTTGTAAATGCCGGAATTGTAAACCCAGATTTTTTCATAAATGCCGAACAGACCGAAATGAAAATAATAATTGCGTACAAGGGATGCGCGTGGTTTGAAGTTAAGGTATACGGGGTAACGGCACATGGAAGCAAGCCTCAGCTGGGGATTAACGCTGTTGTAAATGCCGCAAAGCTTATAAACAAAATCAATGAAGAAGGAGTGCCGTTTAATAGAGACGAATTTCTCGGCGACGGTTCATTATGCATAGGAAATATCCACGGCGGCAACGCTGTAAATGTTGTTGCAGATTTATGTACGTTTAATATAGACGGGCGTTTTGTTCCCGGGCAGGATTACAACGACGTGCTTGCAAGAATAAGGAAAATGATTGAAGAGCTTGAAGAAGAGGACAAAAATTTTAAAGCCGAAGTAAATTTTTGCAGCCGCACGACAAATGCCGTCCGTATAGATGAAAAAAGCGATCTTGTGAAAGCCCTTGTTGAAAATTCAAAGAAAATAACCGGCAAACCATCGCCGCTGGGCGGATTTATCGCCGCGGGGGACAACTGCTTATTCCATCAAAAAGGCGTTCCGGCGCTGATGTACGGACCGGGTACGCTTGATTGTATACATAAAGCGAACGAATGGGTTTATATTGACGAGCTTGTTGAAGCGGCAAAAATTTATGCTCTTGCCGCAATGAGCATATGCTGAATAAAAATTGAAATTTGAAAAGGGGAACCGTTATGTCTGGAATAACACATTTAGTTGAGAATGAAAAGATACCTCGTTTTGTAAGGGTTAAGCAGTATTTTCCCCACAATGAATTGTCCGAGGAAGAAATAAAGGATGTTATCGCCGAAAATTTTTCAAAGAAAGAATTTAAGGATAAAATCAAAGCCGGGCAGAGGATCTGCATAACAAGCGGAAGCCGCGGAGTATCGAATATTGTTGTTATAACTAAAGCTGTTGTTGACGAGGTTAAAAAGTTGGGAGCGGAACCGTTTGTAATACCCGCTATGGGAAGCCACGGAGGAGCGACGGCCCAGGGGCAGAAAGGTATCTTGGAGGGATATGGAATAACGGAAGAAACCGTAGGCTGCCCTATAATTTCATCAATGGAAACGGTCAAAATCGGAAGAGCCGAAGAAATAGACGTTGATGTGCAAATCGACAAAAACGCTTATGAAGCCGACGGCATAATCGTTATTAACAGAATTAAAGCGCACACAGGATTTAAGGGGAAATATGAAAGCGGTTTAATGAAAATGATGACTGTCGGGCTCGGAAAGCAGGCAGGCGCGTATGTAGCGCATTCGGCAGGCGACGATGCGATGCCTGAAAGGCTTTTCTATATAGGCTCGGAAATCATAAAAAAAGCAAATATACTAATGGGTATAGGGTTGATGGAAAATGCCTTTGATAAAACATATAAGATAGCGTTCCTTCAGCCAAATGATATTCCGTCTGAAGAACCCGCGCTTCTTAACGAGGCAAAAGCCGCCATGGGCAAAATATTCCTTGAAGGCTGCGACGTGCTTATTCTTGAAAAGATTGGAAAAAATTACAGCGGCGGAGGAATGGACCCTAATGTTGTGGGGCGCTCAAGGCTTCCGATAGGGATTAAATCGGAAAGGATGGGAATTTTTGAACTTAGCGAGGAATCGCATGGAAATGCAACAGGAATGGGAAGGGCCGATGTTGCCACAATGAAATTTTTCAGGCAGATTTCATTTGACGACACATATCCGAATGCAGTAACGGATCATGACAGTTCGGTTTACAAGATTCCTCTTATTGCCGAAAATGAAAAGGAATGTATTCAAACTTCTATGGCGATATGTTTGAATATGGATAAAAATAATCCTAAAATAATTATATTAAAGAATTCGCTTGAAATTGAAGATATACTTATTTCGGAAAGCCTTATTCCCGAAGCGAAACAAAGGGAGCAGCTTACGATTATCGGAGAGCCGTTTGAACTTGAGTTTGATAAAGACGGAAACCTCATAACCCAGATTTGATAGAATTTTGAACTGACTTTAAAACAATATTTTATTTCCAAAAACACAGGTATTAAAGCCTGTGTTTTTATTTTTGAAAGGATTATATATGTATGGAATGTATATGGATGAGTATATACATAATAGTTTATGCGTTTATATATTAATTAAGGAAGAAAGGCAAACGATATTAAAATCAATAATATTATGTGTTTATATGTTAAGTGATTATTTAAATATTTCAGTATTTCATTTATAATAATATTAGTACCGTTCATATTTGGATGAAAGGAGAGGAGTGTTTTATGTCGCTTACCGTGGAAAAAATTATGAATTTGCTGCCGTCTTCCTATAGAATAAGGCTTGTTGCCGGGAAGGGAGGCCTGTGCAGGAGCGATATAAACTGGGTAAGCCTGGTTGAAGACTATGATACTGAAAAATTTAGAAATATTAATCAGATTGTAATCACGGCAGGTATAAATATGAAGTGCGAAGAGGAATTGGCAGAATATGTAAAGAATCTTCATGAGGCGCGCACAGCGGCGCTGATACTTAATGTCGGTAAATATATAAAAAAAGTAGACGACGAAATAATCAATTTTTGCAATAAAGTAGATCTTCCGCTTTATACAATGCCGTGGGATGTGCTTATGAGCGATCTTGTCAGGGATATATCAAAAATACTTATTTTGAATGAAAAAAATAAAAAAAGTATATTTGAACTTATTCAAAGTATAGTGTTTAACACAGGCAATATTAATAAACATATAAACGAACTTTGTATGTATGGATTTTCGGAGGAAATGTATTACTGTCCAATAATAATAAAATCGCAGCATGACGGAATTGAAACAATTCCCGATATGGCGCTTAAAAGCCTTAAAACGGTGTTTGAGAATTCAATCTCAAAAATAAGAGACGCCAAAATGATTATGTTCACATATAACAGGAAAATTGCCGTTGTGGTTGCATACTACAACAAAGGAGACGTCGAAAAATATGTTGACGATATATCGAAAAATATTGGGGCAGGAGGATTCTTTAATCACAGAATAACCCTGTTTGTGGGAAAACAGAATGATATGCTTAACAGGCTTTCGGTAAATTTCAAAAGGCTTAATCAATTTCTTAATTTCAGCTCCAAGAAAGATTTCGATGTTGTGTACTATGACAAAATGGGAATATATAAGCTTATTGCCGATGTAGGCGATACTGAGCTTTTAAAAGAGTTTTATGACGACTCCATTGGCAAGCTTAAAAAATATGACAGGGAAAACAGCTTAAATTTTACGGAATATCTTAAAAGCTATATTGAATATGACGGCAGTGTAATTGCCGTGGCGAAAAATTTTTATGTACATAGAAACACCGTAAATAACTATCTTAAAAAAATTGAAGAAATAACAGGTATAAATCCCCTTACGGTTGAGGGAAAATTTATTTTCCTGATGGCGATGAAAATTGAAAGGCTTTTTGATATTCAGTAAAACCAATGTGCAGGCGCACATTATTTCAGTGACAAAATATAGTTTAAAATGTGCCTTATATAATTTATTATTTAGTTATGAGCAAAGTTAAAGTTTTGAAATTAAAACTTTAAAAATAAATTTAAAAAGGAGCTGTTTTTATGGTGGAGTATGAAACATTTGACTATGAAGAACTCGTAAAACATCGCGGAACAAAAAAACGCGGATTTTTAGACATTGGTACAAAGCCTGACGGCTCGATGATGCGGATACCTTATGTTATTGCCGTTGGAATAGAAGAAGGGCCTACGCTCCTTATGGACGGCGGTATACACGGAGATGAAGTTGAAGGGGCGGAAGCCATAGCCCATGTATTCGACGGGATCGATCCTATGAAATTAAAAGGGGTATATTTAGGCGTGCCACATCTTAACCTTGAAGGATTTAATATCGGAAAGCGGGTGGCAAGTTCCATCGACTACGCTGCCACTGATATGAATCGTGTTTTTCCGGGCGATGAGGTTCATGGAAAAGTAAGCGCATACATAATATCAAAGTATGTTAAACATTTTGTTGAACATGCGAATTACTGGGTAACTTTCCACAGCGGAGGGAATACGCTTTATATTGAACCTATAGCATGCTATACAAATCCTGAAAAAGACGACGTTTTCGGCGACCTTACGCTTAATATGGCAAAGTGTTTTATGACAAAATATTTATGGCTCTGCAATCCCGGCGGGGGAAAAGAGGGAAGCCGCGCTACAATGAGGGATTTGTCCGAAGCTATGAAGATTGCATATATATGCCTTGAAATGGGCGGAAACGCGGCAATTTTTAAGGAAAGGGAAAAAATATACAATATGTGCCATAACGGCATTATAAATCTTATGAATTTTATTAAAATGACGGACGGCCCTGTTCCGCAATTCAGGCAGGATACGGTTTCTGTGGACGTTGACTATCTTCATGTAACAAACGGGGGTATCTACCACCCGGAAAAATATATATTTGATAAAGTTGATAAAGGGGAACGGCTTGGATATGTGACAAACATATTCGGAGACGTTATTGACGAACTGTTTGCCCCGTATGACGGAACGGTTGTAGGAACATGGACGCCTCCTGTTATTCAGCCGCGTGAATGGGGATGCCTCTTTGGGAAATTTATGGAAATTTAATAATGACAACACCTGTTATAAATATAATTTCTCCCGATTATATTTATAATAGCCCCCTATATATTCTTTAGGGAAGCCCCTGAATAAGGGGCTTTTTCTCTGGCTTTTAAAATTTCGGGTTACAAACAATTTGGCTTAAAAAGAAATTTTTATGTGCAAATGAACAAGAAAATATGGATATATGTTTATATATTATGTGCAAATAATAAGTTAAAATATAGTCAACAATAAAACATATTTACAAATATTTATAAAGGAGGGCAGAATGATGTTCGGCATGTATATAGGTTGTTCCTGATTTTTATGAGGGGTTAAAGGGGTGGAATAAATTATGATTACGTCAGCAATGGGTTTTTATGCATTTATATTCGCGTCAATGGCAGTCATATTTATGATCTGCAAGAAGTACGAAAAAAGCAAGGTTGTACAGGTTTTGCCGCCAATTATATGGATATTCCTTTTTATGGCGTTTTGCGCGACATTCAGAGTTTACGACACTTCGGCCGAGGGTATACAAAGTGCGCAAAACTTTATGTATGAAAATTTCCTTCCTATGATGCTTATTATGTTTATGCTTACATGCGACATAAGAAAAGTTATTAAGTTAGGACCGCGTATGATTATGGCGTTCCTTCTTTCATCGCTTTCGATAATGGCAGGTTTCACGGTAGCATATTTAATATGCAAAGGGTTCCTTCCCGAAAGGGCCTGGGCAAGTATTGCGGCTACGACAGGTTCGTTTATAGGCGAAACGATTAATATGGTGGCTGTAGCCGGCGTATTTGGCGTTGAAGGCATGGATTATGCTTACAGTGTAATGATGGTTACGTTTGCGTTTACTATTTTCATGTCGGTTATGATGGCGCTTATTCCGAAAAAAGACAAATGGAATAAATTTATGAAAGCCAATACAGACGGCTTGGATGAAATTGCCCGAAGGATTTCCGAAGAAACAGATCCGAATGTTAATAACTGCGATATGCTCGATTATTTAAAGCTTTTTGCTATAGCAATGTGCGGTACCTGGGCAATAAATTCTTTAATTCCTTATTTGCCGCCCGTAACATTCCTTAATGCAACGGGATGGAGAGTTGTATTGTCTTCTATTATCGGTATTATATTGGGCGTTACTCCTGTTCGGAAGCTTCATGGGGCGACGGAATGTGCAAATGTTTTTCTTTACGCATGTATGTGTGTGACGGCGTCGTACTCAGACCTTATGCAGTGTAAACAGGCTCCCGGATTTCTTGTAGTATGCATAATCATGCTTATAGTTATGTTTGCGCTTTGGATATTTTTTTCCAAAATATTCAAATTTGATTTGTTTACCGCGGAAGTTGCTATTACGGCAAACATTGGAGGAACTTCATCCGCGCCGCTTATTGCTGCGACACATAACCCTAACTGGATTTCGTTCGGTATACTCCTCGGTTTTTTCGGCGACATTGTAGGAACCGGGCTTGCCATAGCTTTCGGTAATTTTCTTCAGTATCTGTCAATGTTGTAACGGAACGTAATAGAATAAAATTTGTCCCCTAATTGTATAGTTTTAATAAACTAAACTATATATATAATATAAAAATATAAAATGTAAAATGTAAAAGGAGAGTGTTAGAGATGAAATTTATGCATACAAGATTGCCGGACTTTTACTCAAAAGTTAAAGACGCTGCAAAAAAGCTCCGCCCGGAAACGGAAGTTGCAATAAGCGGGCTTGAAAACGTTAAGACTGCTAAACTGGCTTCTTTAAGATGCGGACGCGTAGAAGATGAAATTATCGATATAACGGAAGACAAAGATATTAAAAAAGTAGAAGTTGTTCTTACTCCTGATAACCCTGAAACATTATATACTGTTGTTATAAAGGGCATTACGGAAGACGGAACATGCAAGAAGGTTATTCTTGAAAATATGATGCTTTCGGCGCCTACGGTTGAAACCCATCTTTTTGGGGTTGAAGAGATTATAGATCGCCGCAGCAACATGAAAAGATAAAAAGGAGGACGACGCTGTGAAACTTAAATACCGTATTATCCCACAGGGGGCTGCGAATGGCGTAGTTCCGTTAAACTGGATTTTTATTGAAAGAAAAGATGTTAAAGCATGCGGGCTGACAGACTTAGAAGCTTGCAAAGCAGTCGGCAAAGCTCTCGGGGACGACTGTGCGGCTGTAAATATTATGGATATGGATGACGCAATTACCGTAACAAGCGACGGCATTGTTGCGCCGGGCGCTGTTGTTGGCGTAGCTTCTGTAGACCATGGCATGATTAATCAAAATTACGGTTTCCTTCCAATTAGCCCTATACCGTATTCGGATAAGATGATTGAAGAAGAACCGCACATGAAACAGTGGCTTATGGATGAATATAAAGGGAAAACTCTTTATAGAGGGCCAAGCAGGGAAGACCGCGGCAACAGAGGACCGAATAATGAAAATATGACAATGTCGGGCCGTATTGCAAACAACAACTGCGGTTCGGAAGTTATGAATATGGTTGAGATGACAGAAATTCTTGCTCCGTTCTTTGGCCAGGTTGAGCTTATGAAAGGCGGCGAAGTTATAATCGGAGTTGCAGGTCCGGAAGTGTCTGTCGGAATAGGAATGGTTGTAAGCGAGCGTCATGGAAGAATTTTTGGAGGAGATAATCTCGGTTCATATAAAGCCGGAATGTCGGCGCATAACTCCGGAGTGTATGCAAAGACTGTAAAGAGCGATTATCCTGCTATTTGTTCAACAAAGTCTGTTCTTGCGGAGTATTCTCTGCGTGCCCTTGACATCGGACTTGTGCCGGGACGCCATATAGGATGCTCGCCTGCGCTTTTATGCCTTGCTAAAGCTTATGGAAAGCCGATTGATTTTGATAATATTACACGACGCGCTTGGATTGAACTTGAAAGCGTTGGTTTATCAAGGGAAAAACTTGAGGAACCTGCTCCTGTTTTAACAAGGGATGAAGTAATTGCACATGCGGATGAAATTATTCCGGGCATGCCTAATGCGGTAAAATATAAAGTATCTGATATTATTGAAATTAGATACACAGATATTGATTAAAATATACATATTGAACGTTAAAGGGGACTTTTGCATCGCAAAAGTCCCCTTAATATTAAAAAAGACAATAATTTTTTAAATCGTTTTAGGTTACAGCGGAATATTTATGATTTTTCTTATATAAAAAGCAGTTTCGGTTTTACAAGAGCGCGCGCGGTTTTAACGCACGTTAGCGGTGCAATAGCTGTGTTAAAGCCGCTTGACGTAAGAGCCGATGCGTTTTCACACTTTTGTCCCGCTCTTACACTTCTGGAGCCTGTTGAAACCGGCCTCACAAGGAAAATTTTTTGCAGTTCAAGGCGTATACACGCCGGCACGGCGGAGCCTGCGGCAGGCGTGTGCAGTATGGAAATACGGAAAATCTTTCTTAGTGGGACGTGCGCGCCCTTGTAAGCGGAAACTATCGGAAGATTAGATAATAATTGATAAGTTTGTGGTAGTATGTACATATTTATTATGATAAAATTGTAATATATCAAATCAGCAGGATAAAAGAAGCGAAAGTGAGCGGAGTTTTTTGGACAAGTAAGATATTATAATAGGCAGAGATAAGAAAATACCTCAACGAATAAGATTATATTATGAAAAACAGAAGATTATGAAATAGAAAAGGTATTTTAACTGTTTGAATAATTAGTTACAGCAAAAGCTGGGATTGTTTTTAAAAGTTGGAGAATGAAAAGAACTTAAAGAGTATAACGCAATTTATATGACAGTCAAAACATTGAATGGGATTTATATTAGACAAAATAAGAAAAATTTTGCGCCGCGTTGGTATGTTGATGAACATTGTCAAAGTCTTCGAGGAATTATTGCAATGTGATTTTGAAGATTATACAGTTATAATTATTTATTATTTTGGGGTTATAGGCAGATGCTGAGATGATGTGTATAATTAAATGCGGCTTGGAACAGGGGGGAAGAAAAGCATGCAGTATATCAGTAACTATAAGTCTTTTATCGGCGATATATTATTGTCAGCGGATGACGTAGGTTTAACGGGATTATGGTTTGAGGGACAAAAATATTTTGCGCTGCATTTGGACAGGGAGTGCGAAGAAAAAGAAATACCTTTGTTTGAAAAAGTTAAGCATTGGCTGGATATTTACTTCTCGGGAAAAGAACCGGATTTTGATATTCCCCTGCATTTTACAGGAACGGTTTTTCAAAATGAAGTATGGAAGATACTTTGTTCTATTCCATATGGCCATACTATGACTTATGGCGAAATTGCAAAAAAATTTGCTTTGGAAAGAGGGAGTGGGCACATGTCGGCTCAAGCAGTCGGAGGGGCGGTTGGACATAATAAAATTTCGATAATTGTACCGTGTCATCGTGTTGTCGGGACAAACGGCAGTCTTACGGGATATGCAGGCGGAGTAGACAAAAAGATAAAGCTGCTGAACTTGGAAAAGGCAGATACAAGTTCTTTTTTTATTCCTAAGAAAGGAACGGCGTTGTGAAGCCGAAAAATTATCAATATAAGGTCTTGACTTTTAAAGATAAAAATTAAAAGCTTTTGCTTTGATATTAAGTAAGTTTCAGTTTATAAGGGAACGCATGCCGCGTAAGGAAAAGTTTTCTGCATTTTCGTGTTGCATATACTACGTCGGCACATATGCGCCTTGAACTGCGAAAAATTTTTCAATTATGAGGCCCGTGTGTGTTCTTGTAAACTGAAGATAAATGACAATGAAACCTTTATAATATATTTTTGAACAACGGACAGCCGCCAATTTAACGGCGGCTGTTTAACTGTATATCTGTTCCGGTTTCAGAGCTTGCGTTTTTTGAATTTGTACTTTCCTGCCAAGCGTAACAAATCCAATATACATAAAAATTGAATTTTCATGCCGTATATGTTTTTGTAAACGGGTTTATATTTGATAAACGTTTATTAACGTTATATAACGCCTTTTTCTTTAAGCCCAATAATATCGTTTTGAGAATATCCAAGGGCGCTAAGTATTATATCGTTATCCTCTCCTAAAGAAGGGGCGGCCTTAATCAATTTATCTTCCTCATAGGACATTTTAATTGGCGTGCCTGTAACTACAACTTTCCCCATTCCCGGCTGATCAACTTCCCAAAGCATATTGCGCGCTTTTGTCTGAGGGTTATTTGCAAGCTGTTCCATGTTTTGGATATTGCCGAAAGGTATTCCGGCGTTCACTAAAATATTTTCAAGCTCGCTTTCAGATTTCTCAGACGTCCACGCTTCAAGCTCCGGTTTTAAAGCCCCATAGTTATTACACCGATTTACGTTTGTAGAAAACCTTTCGTCCTCTAAAAGATCCGGTCGTCCTATCAAACCGCAAAGCTTTTCAAACATAGCGTCCGTACCGCACGCAATGACGCACATGCCGTTTTTTGTCCTGAACGAATCGAATGGCGCTATTGCCTGGTCGTTATTTCCGCTTCTTGAATTAATTTCGCCGTTAATTGTGTAATCTATAAGGAAATGATCCAGAACCGATATCATTGTATCAACCATGGCAACGTCAATATGGCATCCTTCTCCTGTTTTTTCCCTTCGATAAAGGGCAATAAGTATGCCTATGCATAACATTGCCCCAGTATAGCTGTCGGCTATTGCCGGGCCTATTTTTGTGGGTTCCCCGTCGGCCGGCCCCGTAACGTCCATGATGCCGCCCATCGCTTGGGCGACTATATCATAACATGGGCGTTCGGCAAGAGGCCCGTTTATTCCAAAGCCCGTAATATTGGCATAAATAATTCCGGGATTAATTTTTTTCATTTCCTCATAAGAAAAACCAAGACGATCCATAACTCCAAGCTTGTAATTTTCAACAATTACATCGGCATCCGCAAGAAGTTTCCTTAGTATTTCTTTTCCGTCCTCCTGCTTTAGGTCGAGAGTCATGCCTTTTTTATTTCTGTTAAGCATTACATGAAATCCGCTTTCGCCGTTTTTAATCGGTTTCCATGTGCGCACTTGATCTCCAGCGCCGGGCCTTTCGATTTTAATTACTTCCGCACCGTGATCCGCCAGATTTTGTGTGGCAAACGGTCCGGCATAGGCCTGGCTCAAATCTATGATTTTAATTCCTTCTAATGGTCTCATAAACCGCTCCTTAAATAAAATATTATAATCTGCAGTTTTCAACAAGCATGGCTATTCCCTGCCCGCCGCCAATACACATAGTAATAAGCCCGGTTTTTCCGCCTCTGTCGCGGAGCTCGTCTAAAGCCTTAATTGTAAGTATTGCGCCTGTTCCTCCCATTGGATGACCGAGAGCTATTGCGCCTCCGTTAACATTAACAATATCCATATCAAAGCCAAGCTCGCGGCAGCAGGGAACCGCCTGTGCAGCAAATGCTTCATTAATTTCAATAATATCAATATCTTTTATAGTTTTGCCGGCTTTTTTAAGGACTTTAGGAGTCGCGGACATCGGCCCCGTTCCCATGTAATGCGGATGTACGCCCGCAACAGCATAGCCCGTTATTTTTCCTATGGGTTTAAGCCCCAGCCTAGTTGAAATTTCCTTTTCCATAATCACCAAAGCCGCCGCGCCGTCGCACAATGGCGAACTGTTTCCGGCAGTTACAAGATCTCCCCTATAAGCCACAGGCTTAAGTTTTCCGAGAGATTCCATAGTTGTTTCAGGCCTAATGGTTTCGTCCTTTTTAATTTTTATAGTATTTCCTTTTCTTTGCGGGACTTCTATTTCTATAATGCTTTCGTTAAAAAAACCCCTGTTCCATGCCGCTTCTGCAAGTTCGTGGGATCTAAGTGCAAATTCGTCGCACTCTGTTCTCGACATGTTATATTTTTCACCGACATTCTGGGCGGTATCAACCATAGGACATTCGCCTATTTCATCGGTAACGCTTGGCGGATCATAAAACATTTCGGGGCACGGTACCTGGAAAGCTTTTTTGGGTTTTGCCATAATCCACGGTCTTGTCGAATCGCTCTCAACCCCGCCGGCAACAACGACGTTATAAAAACCGGACTGTATTGCCATGGCTCCAAACGCAACTGCATTTGCTCCGGAGCCACATTCGCGATCCACCTTTATTGCCGGTACTTCCATAGGAAGTCCAGCCGCAAGAGCCGATGCGCGGGCGATATTCTGCCAATCGCTGTTAAGTATGTTGCCGAATATTACATCATCTATTGTATGCGGGTCAATTCCCGCTCTTTTTACAGCTTCTTTTATAGCAACAGCGCCAAGATCGGCGGCAGTTATAGAGGAGAGCGCTCCCCCGACTTTACCGACCGGCGTTCTTGCCATTGATACGATTACCGCTTCTCTCATTTCTTCTCCTTACGATATGTATTATGCATTTTATCAAATATGCGGCAGCCGTATCCAATAGAGTATATACGATACGGCAAAGCCGATATTATGCCGTTAATCTAAACATTATTTGCCGCTTTATATTGCTTTAATATGGTTTTTCATTGTTCCTATGTGCTCAATATACGACTCCAAAACTTTTCCATTGTAGGATCTAAGATCGGCGTTGTCAAATTCTTTTTCATTAAACGAAATAACTGTTCCGCATGAGCAGAGATCTCCTGCCTTTAATGTATGCGCCCGGCTTAGATATGGGATCATATAATCCACCCTGAAAAGCATTTCGTCTGTAGAACCTTCCTGCATTTTTTTGTCGTCCAGATATGCCTCCATGCGTTGGTTAAACGCATCGTCTATTGAAAGCTCGTCAACGGTGACAAGCCAAGGACCCATAGGCGCAAATGTATCAAAGCATTTGTAACGCCCCGGATACATAACTTTTTCCTGATGTCCTTCTCCGTTTACGCATATGAGCCATTCGCGTTCAATGCGCAGTGTAAAAGCGGTAATATCGTTATGGCATGTAAAACCGTATATGTAATCGCGGGCTTTTGCTTCAGGTATATTTTTTCCTCCCTTGCCGATAACAAACACCATTTCAACCTCCGTGCCGACAATGCCTATATCGGGAATTTCAATATCGTCGTATGCGCCGCAAAGGCATGAATTATATTTGCTGAAATAAAGAGGATGCGCCGGGCCTTCCGGCTTGATGCAGCGTTCAAATTCAAACTTATTGTTTATAGCCATTGAAAAAATCTTTTCAGGATTGGGAACAGGCGCACGAAAATGGATATCTTCGCAGTTATATAAAATACGTTCGCCGCAAGGGCCTTTCGCTTGCGGATTTGCCTCAATATACGCCATAGCAAGCCTGAGTTCATTTTTGCCGTCTTCACCACATTCAATCATTGGAATCATTTCAGACGGAACAATTATATCGGCGCGTTTCTGAGGATTGGACACGCCCCTGTTTACAAGATAAGCCGCATATGCATAATTGCAGTCTGCTACCTGACCGTTTGGCATAAGCACGCCTATACGGTTAATTTCTCCTACGTTAAAACTGCATAATTTCATAATAAATCTCCTCCGTTTATTTGATTTTTTAATAATATTTAAATGTTTATTTATTGTTTAATCCTAAAAGCCATCCCGGGTTGACAACGCCGATTTGATGAATAAAATCTTTATCAACCCCGTATTTTTCTGCAAGGAACTCCGCAAAATGAAGCAGTCCTTCCACAGGTTTGATATTTCCGTTTTGACCATAGTCCGAATCTATTACTATTTGTTCTGCCGGTATATTTTTAAGTATTTCCCCAACTATGTTGAGATCCCCGTCGGCAAAATTTGATATAGGGTCAATATCGCAGGCGTTAAGTTCGATCATCGCTCCATTCGTTCCCCATTTAATCATCTGCTCAAGAGAGGCGTCGACAAGGCAGAAGGGGTGATTTACAAGTATCCTTTTTATGCCTTTATTAACTGCCTCTTCAATTAAAGCGTCTATTTCAGCCGGAGAACCGTGACCCGTAGCAAGTATAACGTCAGATTTATGTGCAATATAATCTAAAATATCAATTACTTCCGGTTTGAGCCGGCCGTTTTCATCAAGATAATATATCGGCTTTTCCGGAACGCTCTCCTTTCCGCCGCCTACAAATGTACGGCCCTCATACTGTCTGATATGGCGCTTAGCCGAAACGGTAGGCATGCACACGATTTTCACACCCATACCGCACGCCGCGTCTACGGCTTTAAGGTTTAGCCCGCCTTGGGCATTATTAAGCACAATTTCGCCGTAAATTTTAAGCTTTTCCTCTCCCAAATGTTTCTGGACAAGTTCGGCGCTCATCATTGTAGGGAAGTAGTGGTCTTTAATCACCAGCCCTTTAAATCCGTATTTAATTGCCTCTTCATATACTTCCCACGAATCGACGGATCGTCTGGAAATCGACGGCCCCGCATGTATATGCAGATCGCATAATCCCTGTAAAGCAGTTTCCAAGCTCATTTTTTACCTCCTTTGGCGATAAATAACGCCATTGTATTCCTTGAATAGTTTTAAACCGAACCGTAAAGCAGATTTGGCAGAAACGTAGTTAAAATAGGCGTATATGCCAATATCAGCGTCCCTATAAGTCCTGCCAGCACAAACTTCCATATACCTTTATTCAATTTGCTAAGTTCTATATCCGCCACTTTGGAAGTCGTGAACAGCAGCATACCGACGGGAGGCGTTGCAAGAGCTATAGTAAGCATTATTATGATAATAATTCCAAAGTGGACAGGATCGTACCCCATTGCCTCGCCTAAAGGAGCAAGTACTGGAATTAATATTAATTGCGCCGCAAAAGCTTCCATTACACAGCCTACAGCAAAAAGCAAAAGTATTATAAGAAGCATTACAAGGTTTCCGTTTGTAGTAATTGATAAAATTCCTTCAACAAGCCTTGTAGGAACGTTATCATAAGCAAGCGACCACGCAAGAATATTGCCCATCGAAATAATAAGCATTATACCGGCGGTAACTATGCCGCTGCTTGCAAATATTTCCACAAAGTCTTTAATTTTAAGCTTTTTATTTATAAAGCCGAGTATTGTTGCCGCAAGGCACGCAACGGCCCCTGATTCAGTGGCTGTAAACAAGCCGCCCATAACGCCGCCTACAATGATTATCGGCACGCATAAAGCCGGAAGCCCTTTTATAAGAGCGCGGACAGCGTCTTTTCCCGAAAAATGCTCGCGATATTTAGGGTAGTTCCTTTTTTTCGCCGTGAAATATACAACGGCCATAAAGCACAGGCCTAAAAATATTCCTGGTACAATACCGGCCACAAACATCCTTTTTACGGATATCCCCGTAAGCACGGAATAGATAACAAAATCTATACTCGGAGGTATAATAACGCCCAGTATAGCCGAACTTGCTATCGTACAGCCCGCAAATTCCTTGTCGTAACCGCTGGACACCATTGCAGGAACCATGATGGAGCAAAGTATTACGGCAACGGCGTTTGAAGAACCCAGTATTGCGGCCAGAACCATTCCGACAATTATAACGGCATATGCAAGCCCGCCTTTTTTAAATCCGATGAACTCCTGAGCCACATCTACTATGGATTGTGTAACGCCTCCTTTGTTCATTATCTGTCCCGCGCATACAAAAAACGCTATACAAGTGTAACTGAACGTATTTATTCCGTAGAACATCTTCTGCGATAAAATATTTGCAATTCCGTCGTATCCTATCGAAAACAGATGGGCAAAACCGGTAAGCCCCATTATGAATGCAAACGGGCAGCCAACTATTACTAACACTATAAATGTAATTATCGGTAAGAATACCAAAACCGTCACACCTCCTCTTTGGCTTTGCCTGGAAAGCAGTCTTTGATAAGCTTAGGCAATAATTCAAAGTTAAAAAGTATCATTAAAAACATACTTAACGGTATGCATACAAACGGTACAAACATAGAGCACCTTAACGTAGTTGATTTCCTCATAAAAATAGCAGGCGACAATCCATACTGTAGTGATGTAACGAAAATATACGCAATAAATGCCAGGCACACTAAATGTACGGCTAATGCTACAGCGTTTTTAGCCCGTTTCGGAAGCATTTTGACAAACAAATCCAAAAATACGAGATCCATATGCCTGTAGCTGACAGCGACTCCTAGGAACGTACACCATATGAGAATATAGCTGTCAAGTTCTTCGGTCCAATTAAACGCACTTCCGATAATATATCTCTGTCCTACCGATATAATCGTGGTGATAATCATAATCCCCATAAGTACCACGATAGTATATTTGATCGCTTTTTCAAGGCTATCTCCGATTTTCTCCATTCCCGCGCCTCCTTCCTCTTTAATGCCACAAACAGCTACATATTCTTTACATATTCAACATAGTTTTTGATTGTGTCGCTTCTTGAAATATAGTCTTCATATATCCCGTTGCATGCATCGATAAATTTCTGTTTTTCGTCGTCCTTGATATAGTTAATTTCAAGCCCCCTGTCAATACATGTCTGAACAGCGTCATTTTCTATCTGCCCGCATTGATCCATTGCGTAATTCATAGCTTCTGACGAACACTCTGCTATAAGCGCCTGATCTTCGGCGCTTAAACTGTTGTACCAGTCAAGATTGAACGAGAGCGCCGACGGGAATGAGTAAAAATCTATTACGGATACATATTTAAGAACTTCGTCGTGGCTGTTTGTTACTATAGAAATAAAGTTGATCTCCTCGCCGTCAATAACGCCGGACTGAAGGCCTGAATATATCTCGCTGTACGCAACGGGAGTGCTTGTCATTCCAATAGCCGAGGCAACGTTGCTGAGCAGTGTTGAAGGCACAATACGCATTTTTATGCCTTTAAGATCCTCCATGGAAGTGATAGGGCGTATTTTGTTTGCAAACTGACGGCTGCCTATCTCCACAACGTCCGTAATCTTTACATTTAATTCTTCAACCTCTTTATAAAGCGCCCGGGCCTCATCGCTTTGAAGCGCCGTTTTCTCCTGTTCGTAACTGTCGTATAAGAATGGCAGCTGAAGTGCGTCCAGCGTATCGGTATAATCGGAAAACGTACTTGTGGATATGCAGGCCGCCTGAATTGAGCCGTTCATTACCTGCTGTAAAAGTTCATCCTCGTCGCCAAGCATGCCATTGGACTTATAATCGACTTTGATCCTTCCTCCGCTTTTTTCCTCAATAAGTTCATTGAATTTTAAAGAAAGAATTCCATCCGGCAAATCGTCGTTCCCTTCATGCCCCATAATAATCTTAATTTCCGCCTCTGAACCTTCTTCAGCCGATCCGGACGTTTCTCCTGAACTTTCCGTGTTTCCAGCAGTGTCTGCGGCAGGCTTATTTGTTACGGCGCCGCACCCTGTAAGGGATATTGCCATTACTGTTAAAGCCATAGCCAATGTCCTGTGAGTTTTTTTCATAAAATTCTACCTCCTGTTTAATTCAAATTTTGCCGGCCTAAACAGCCTGTTTGATAAAAATGAAAACTGCCGTGTAAAAAAATAAATTTGCCTGACAGTTATTCATTTATTTGGCCTGCTTAAATATATAGCAAGAAGCATGCCAAACTAAATTTATAATTTTTTTGGTAAATATGCCTATTAATAATCATTTGTATTTATATAATCTGTATATAAAAAAGCATGTATATATTTTAAAACTAATCGCTTTTTTGAGTCATATATTGAATCGCATGACTCATTTGAGTCAGTTTATTCCGAGTTAATGCCGAGGCGTTATTTAGTATTGGATTTTTATATACAATAAATATCATTGCCATATGTATTCTGTGGCAGTAATTTCGTCATCCGTATTTATTAAAATAATAAATTAGACAACATATTAAGACTGCTTTGATTATTTTTTATGACAATATCTTAAAATACCAAAGCCGGATCAGACAGATCCGGCTTAGATTAGGAAAACAAAAATAATATTAACATTTCTGCTGAAACATAATAAATAACGGCAAATAAAAGATTCACTTTAAAGCAAATATGTATTGGCTTTTCTTTGAGCCCGTTCGATAATGTCAGTATCAGCCCTGCAAATGGGGAAACCATATAAGATATACAGCAGCCAAGGCTCATTGAAAGCCCCATCTGAAGATTTGAAAAAGGCAGTTCCATACCAGCCATAATAGGCCCAATCATTAAAACGGACACAAACGGATGTATTCCTATTAAAGACAAGAAAACAATAGTAAGCGGCAATGACCAGACGGCTCCTGTCTGAAACAGCATCGGATATGAATTTCCGATCCGTATCATGATATTTTCAATTCCCGTATATGAAATTGCTGCCGAAAACACACCCATTGAAAGAAAAAAAGCGGCAAGATCCCCGTTTGACGGAAGTTTTTTGTTCCACCATTCAACGGGCGCCTCTTTTAACGGGCTGTTTCCTTTTTGAAAAATAATCCACATAACAGCCGATAAAATTGTGACTATTAACAGCCTCCCTATAGACGTACTGAATCCTATCTTCTCCAATATGCCTATTCCGATAACTATTATTGCCATTACAAGCGCAAGCTCGCCTATTTTCCTTATCGCTTTTATATCAATCTTTTTGCCTGAAACGTCGGAGCTTAGTTTTTTTCCGTGACATGGAAACCATGATACAAAGGCTCCCAGCAAAATACCGAAAACTGCGAGAGAAAAAGCAGGCGCAAAATATTCCTGCCATCCAATTTCAAATACCTGCATACTCATCAATACGGTTACCGTTCCCGGCGCCCATAAAAATAATGTGCAGTACCCGCATGTTACGGCGCTTATTATAAAGTCGTTTCCTTTATCCATTTTTCCCCGAACAGCCGGCAGGACAGCCGTAAGTATAACCAATACGGAACCAAGGCTCATTACGCTTGCAAGTATGTGCGAGATAATCATAAGCAGACAGTACAAAAACCATACGCTGCCGGTTCCCGAACCAAGACAGTCTGATACGGCTTTCTCATATCCGCCCCTCCCGATAGCCAATGATACAGCCTGTACCGAAATAAGTATAACGACTGTTTTTAACATTGAATTAAAACCATATTCCCATTGGCTTAAAGGAGCCTTTGCCGCTAAAAGGATAACAGCCCCAAGTATAAAAAATATCCATGCCGGGGCCTTGAACGTCTTTCCTATGTACGGTAGGTTAAGCGCAAGAACAACAGCTCCTGCCGCCGCCGTTATCCAGGATGCCGAATATCCCGTTAACGCTTCAACAAGATATAAAATTACCAGCAAAACCATAGCTGTGTTTGAAACAGTTTTTCTCATTTTAAATAGTTCCCCTCCAATAAAATTTATTATTATGAATAGCTTCAGTTTACAGGGTCGCATACGCCCCACAAGGAAAAATTTTACGCATTTCCGTGTTGCATATGCTTGTCATAGGAGCCGCTATGCCGGCAAATATGCGCCTTGAACCGCAAAAAATTTTTCCATTGTGATGTCGGAGAATTTTAGCGGACGTTAGCGGCGCAAGAGCAAGGTAAAGACGGGCAGGCGCAGCGGTTACTACGGCAAGCGGCTTTAACACAGCTATTGTGCCGCTAACGTCCGTTAAACCGTGTGCGCTCTTGTAAACTGAAGCTAAACATAAACTCAATATCAAAAAGCAATTTACTCATTTTCCATTTTCGGCTTTTAATAAAACTGCCTTAACAGAACATGATTTATTTGATATCGGCCAATCACTAAACAGTTTGCTAACATTCTATATAGCAAAAAACATGCCAAAATCTTAATCGAATTACTGATAGTTTCTGTAACTTTGAGTACATATTTCTTGGAATTTATATAAACTTATTAAATCCGGCGCAGATAAAACAATATCATTCATGCGAGTTATAATCTTGTTGTTTTTTGGCAAAATAAAAAAGCAGTTGCGGCTAAGTCGGCGGCTCGCTGCCGCGACATGCTTTTTCTGCTTTTCATATCGCTTATATAAAAATTTTCCGATTATAGTGTGTTATTTTGTAAATCGAAGCTGAATTACGTTAAAATATTTACAAAATTTATCTTAATTTAATATTGTATTTTTTCAATTTCCTTACTACTGTAGATTGGCTTGTGTTTAAGTATTCGGCAATTTCTCTTGTCGTCCTACAATGCTGGGCGGCCTCCCTATATGAAATTTCTTCGGGATTTACGGCCGTTCCTTTTCCTAAATTGTCATCAGGGAGGGGATATTTTAAAACTTCTTTGTTATTTACAAGCTTTTTATCAATGTACGGGCATACTTTTAAAATTTCTGCTTCTGAAATACGTTCATTCTCTATGTACAGCATAAGCCTTTGCACCATATTTTCAAGTTCACGCACATTTCCCGGCCATTCGTATTTTGTAAGCAGGTTGATAGCGCTGTCGGAAAAATGCTTATGCATGTTAAACTGATTGTTATAAATATCGACAAAATGCTCTATAAAAGGCCGAATATCTTCTTTACGGTTTTTAAGGGCGGGAAGATGGATATTGATAACGTTTAACCGATAGTAAAGATCTTCTCTGAAAGTTCCGTTATTGACCATATCAAATAAGTCTTTGTTTGTAGCGGCTATAACCCTTACGTTTACTTTGACAGCCGTGTTGCTTCCTATTCGCATAACTTCACAGCTTTGAAGGACTCGCAGCAGTTTTACCTGATTTTCCAGTGAAAGTTCGCCTATTTCGTCAAGGAACAGGGTGCCGTTATCGGCGGATTCAAAGTATCCGGCTTTGCCGCCTTTTAAAGCGCCTGTGAATGCGCCATACTCATAGCCGAAAAATTCTGATTCAAATAGCGAATCTGATATTGCGGCGCAGTTTATTTTTATAAATTTATCAGATTTTCTCATTGAAAGCTGTTGTATCAGATTGGCTATTACTTCCTTTCCGCTTCCGGAGCTTCCTGTTATAAGCACAGTAGTGTCATATGGGGCTATGTGCCGAACAATGTTATTAATTTCCTTCATTGAGGGGCTGTTAATGACAAGGTTCTTATATACTATGTTGTCTGAATGTCCCGTGTCGGATATTATACAAATTTTGTTTTTATCGCTGTACCTTTTTGTAAAAACTTCTTTAAGGAGGGGATATTCGTGAAGCAAACCCTCACAAAACGCTACGTGGCCGTTTATATATCCGCGGTAATAAAGCAGATTTATGTCTTTTCCGATACCTTCTGCATCAAGGCCCGCCTCCGAAACGGACGCGGCGGGATCCGTAAAATATATAGTGCCGTACTCCCTTGTTATAAGCACGCTGAGAGCCTCGTGACCCGGCGCATGCTCGCAGTCGATTGTATAGTCAATCAGCTGTCCGTTCAAAAAGCCTGAAAGTTTGTAATAAGCGGCTAGAGGATCCTGCATATCTATTATATAGTATTCATCGGCGGCATTAAGTTTTTTTATAAGCATGGCGTCGTCTTTAGAATCTATTATTGCGATAAGTTTTCCGTCTGTTCCGAGTTTTTTCTTTACTGCAAACAATGTGAGAAGGCCTGTATTTGACGCTGCTCCTATTACAAGCGTTGTAATGCCGCTTTTGCAGTTAAGGGCAGATTCATAGCATTGTCCGGCCTCGGTTATAATCGAATGGTGTATGTGGTGCGGTATATCGTCGGGCGATACAGTGTACATACATCTTTCGGAAAGAATCGCATATCCGTCTATTTCAAGCTGGCCGGTTTTCATATTAATACTTTTGATGTTATTTATAACAAGAGGTATAAATTTGCTTGAAATAAGTATTGAAATGCCTGTTCCTTTATTAAGTTTTCCGTAAGCGGGATGGCCGGTTCCAATCTCGTCAACTTTCCCGTATAGCGTGCCGCCTGTGCTGGTAACGGGATTATGTAGCTTGCCGCGCATTTTTACAATGCTCATTATTTTGTTTGCGATGCTTAGGGGGTTATCATGCGTTTCCTTTCTAAGCTGTTTAAAGCTTGCGGCATTAAGGTTCATTATGCTTACGCGCACGAGCATTTCATTTTTCATTATAGGAAGCTGAGCGCTGAGTTTCCATGCAGTTGAAGGGAAGGAACCTTTTGGATCCAAGCTTCGGTTTTCGCCGTAATTTTTAATAGTTTTATACATATACGTTTTCAATGTAAATAATCGATTTTTATAATAATTAAGTGATATTGAAAATAATTATAACATTTATTTAGGATAAAAGTAAAGTATGATATGATGTTTGAGAATGTAAACAACAGAACGGTATCTTAACTGAATGAAGCGTTTTTTATTGAATTGTATTATTGCAGGTTTTATGTTTTATTAGGATTTATAGGGGGATATAACCGGTATTTTGTTAATATATAAGAAGCTGAAGAAATAAGTTTATTTCGGAAAATACTTCCCGATCGTAATTTTGTTTTAAACTTATAACAAGGGTATTGGTTATAGAGAATGGCAAAATTTTCTGTAGATGCAGATTTAAAAATTTTAATTTTGAAGGATTTTAATCGACTGAGTATGTAGGATAAAAGTTAAGGATATGTATATTTATCAAGATGTAAAGTAAGCTTTATATATGTTTGGGTATCTTAAATAATTTTAAAAAGCTTGATAGCATACATATTCTCGTGTATAATTTATTATAACAAAAATTTACAAAATATGGTTACTTGTGACGGGAAATATGTTTAAATATTTGTTATATTGTTTTTGTAATCAGTGTAAAAAACATATAGACAAAGCTTTATTGTCAGGCGAAAGTATTTAATATTAAAATAGAACGGATATTATTTTTTTTGATTTGTAAATATGATCAATATTTAAGTTCGGTATGCAGCAGTTCTTAATTTGATAAGATAGGATATATGATTTGATTATTGACAAAAAGGCGTTTACATGGGGATCAAAGCTTTGAATTGAGATTTATTTTAATGAAATAAAGGAATAAGGATTGGACATTATATTTTATAGTAATTAAAAAATTTAATGGGGGAGTTATTAATGAAAGTAGTTATTTTAGCCGGCGGATTCGGAACTCGTATTTCTGAGGAAAGCCATTTAAAGCCGAAGCCCATGATTGAGATCGGAGGCAAGCCGATATTATGGCATATCATGAAGGGATATTCCCACTATGGATTTAATGATTTTATAATTTGTGCGGGATATAAGCAGCATATTATTAAAGAATGGTTTGCCAATTATTTTCTTCATAACAGCGATATTACATTCGATTTCAGCAATGAAAACAATATGATAGTGCATGAAAAGTTTTCTGAGCCATGGAGAGTTACTGTTGTTGACACAGGTCTCAATACGATGACAGGCGGCCGTATTAAAAGGGTAAGTAAATTTATCGGAAATGAAACATTTATGCTTACTTACGGAGATGGAGTTTCTGATGTAAATATAAGCGAACTTGTTAAATTTCATAAAGAACATAAAAAACTTGCGACAATCACTGCTGTGAATTTGGGTCAAAAGTTTGGAGTTTTGGAAATAGGCGAAAATAATGAAATAGAAGCGTTCCGTGAAAAAGACGATAGCGACGGGAGCATGATTAACGCCGGATTTATGGTTCTTGAACCGGAAGTATTCGGCTATATAGAAGGCGACGAAACTGTGTTTGAGAAAAAACCGCTTGAAAAACTTGCTGAGAATAAACAGCTTATGGCATATAAGCACAAAGGATATTGGAAATGCATGGATACGCAGAGAGATAAAATGCAGCTTGAAGAACTTATTAAAAATGGGGAGGCTCCATGGATAAAATGGTAACGGACTTAAATTTTTATAAGGGAAAAAGAGTTTTAGTAACAGGGCATACGGGATTTAAAGGCGCATGGATGTGCAAAGTGTTGTCTATGGCCAAGGCCCATGTTACAGGATTCAGCCTTGAACCAAATACGGAGCCTTCTTTATTTGAAGCTTTAAAAACAGATGAAAATGTAGATTCAATAATAGGAGACATAAGGGATTACAATAGTTTAAAAAGCGTTTTTGAAAAGAAACGGCCTGAAATTATTTTTCATTTGGCGGCTCAGCCGATTGTTAGGGAAAGTTATAAAAATCCGTTGTACACATACCAAACAAATGTAATGGGAACTGTTAATTTACTGGAGTGTGTCCGTACAATGCCGGAACGGCCAAAATCTGTAGTTGTTATTACTACAGATAAAGTTTATATGAACAAAGAGTGGGAATGGGGATACAGAGAGTATGAACCGCTGGACGGATTTGATCCTTATTCCAACAGCAAATCATGCTGCGAACTTGCCGTGCACAGCTATGTGAATTCATTTTTCAGCGGTGAAAAATTGGCAGTATCTACTGCAAGAGCTGGAAATGTCATAGGCGGCGGGGATTTTGCGGCTGATCGAATTATTCCTGACTGTGTAAGGGCCGCATACAACGGAAGGAATGTTGAAGTTAGGAACCGCTATTCCATAAGGCCATACCAGCATGTGCTTGAGCCTGTATTTGCATATCTGATGATTGCGGAAAAGCAATACAACGACTATTCTTATGCAGGATACTATAATATTGGGCCTGACGAGTATGATTGTGTGTCAACAGGGAAGCTTGTAGGCCTTTTTTGTGAAAAGTGGGGAAATGATTTACAATGGACGGCCGCTGAATCAAAAGGGCCGCATGAAGCCAATTTTCTGAAATTGGATTGTTCAAAGCTAAAGAAAGTTTTTGGCTGGGCTCCTTCTTGGAATATTGAAAAAGCAGTGGAGAAATCAGTTGATTGGTATAAATGTTATCATGAAAATATGGACGTTGATTTATTGACGGAAAATCAGATAAAAGAGTTTTACGCTTGTTTGGAGGAAAAAAATGTTTGAAAATATGACGGAAACACAAGCCCGAAGTGAAATTTTAAAGTATGTTGGCGAATATTGCGATAAATATCATAAAAAAGAAGGATTTAAGGAAGGACAGAGAATTCCTTATGCATCCAGGGTATACGACAAGGCTGAAATGATTAATCTTGTCGACAGTTCTCTTGAATTTTGGCTTACGTCCGGAAGATATACGGATGAATTTGAAAAAAAGTTGGCGGAGTATCTTGGAGTAAAATATTGCAGTCTTGTAAATTCCGGTTCCAGCGCTAATTTGAATGCTTTCATGGCGCTTACGTCCCCATTGTTGGGAGAACGTTCCGTTAATCGCGGGGATGAAGTTATTACTGTTGCGGCAGGATTTCCAACTACAGCGACTCCGATTATTCAATACGGGGCTGTCCCTGTTTTTGTTGACGTTACGATACCGCAGTATAATATTGATGTTTCTATGCTTGAAAAAGCCGTATCAGATAAAACAAAGGCAGTTATGGTGGCTCATACTTTAGGAAATCCTTTTAATTTAAAAGCCGTTAAGGAGTTTTGTGATAAATATAACTTGTGGCTGATAGAGGATAATTGCGATGCGCTCGGATCGAAATATATGCTGGACGGGAAGGAAATGTTTACAGGAACTGTTGGTGACATCGGAACGTCAAGCTTTTATCCGCCGCACCATATGACCATGGGAGAAGGGGGCGCCGTCTATACAAACAATCCTCTTCTCAATAAAATAATCAGATCCTTAAGGGATTGGGGACGGGACTGTTCATGCCCATCAGGGGTTGACAATTTTTGCGGGCATAGGTTTGACAGACAGTACGGAGAGCTTCCGTTGGGATATGACCATAAATATGTTTATTCACATTTTGGTTATAATTTAAAAGCAACGGATTTGCAGGCGGCTGTTGGATGTGCGCAGCTTGAAAAGTTCCCTTCGTTTGTCGAAAGAAGGAAGCATAATTTTAACAGGCTTAAAAATGCGCTTAAAGGTGTGGACGACAAGCTGATTCTGCCTGAACCGTGCGAGAACTCAGACCCAAGCTGGTTCGGATTTTTAATTACATGTAAAAATGGTACAGACAGAAATGAAGTTGTTTCATATATTGAAGCAAAAGGCGTTCAGACCAGAATGCTTTTTGCGGGAAACTTAATTAAGCACCCTTGTTTTGATCAAATGAGGAAAAGCGGAGAAGGGTACAGGGTTATTGGCAGTCTGCCTAACACTGACAGGATTATGAAAGATACATTTTGGGTTGGCGTTTATCCCGGTATGGACGATGAAATGATAGATTACATGGCAAAGGTAATTTGTGAAGCGGTGAGCAAGTGAGACGGCGTATTATTGATAAGCTGAATTTTAAAAATCAAAGAGGATTTTTTAAATATATTGCGCAGTTTGTAAAATTTGGCATTGTCGGAGTATCTAATACGGTTATTTGATACGAAACGTGTTATTTATTTTATATTTTTTTGAAATAATTAATATTGATTATAAGATAGTGCGGATAATTAACTTGCTTTTTCTTATTTCGATTAATTTTGTTTTAAATAAATGCTGGATTTTATGAAAAAAGACTGACGATTTGCTGATGTGATGTATTTAACAAAAGTAAATAGGAGGCTGGAATGAGAATACTCGTAACAGGTGCAACAAGTTTTATAGGCAGAAATCTTGTTGCTGAATTAACGGGAAACGGACATGATGTTACTGCAGTTGTGAGAAAAAAATCAAGTAAGGCGGAATTCTTAAAGAAAAATAAAAATATTTCAATAATCGAAGCCAATATGGACGAGTATTATACTATTTCTAATATGTGCAATACGGATATTGATGCGGTAGTGCATTTGTCATGGGATGGAACTTCTATTTCTGATAGAGATAATGAATTTATTCAAAAAGAGAATTTTGAAAATTCTGTATGTCTTTTGAAAGAGGTTATTAAGTTAAATTGCAAAAAGTTTATATTTATTGGTTCACAGTTTGAATATGGAGTATGCAATGATGAAATAACAGAAGAAACTGCCTGTAATCCCGTTATATGGTATGGCCGTGAAAAGTTGCATTTTTGCCGTTATGCTATGAAATATTGTGATGAGAATAAAATTTCATTTATAGAGACACGAATTTTTAGTGTCTATGGTTACGGTGATAATGAAAATAAGTTGATAAATAGTTTGATTTCAAAAATGTACAATAATGAAACCTGCAATTTAACATTAGGAATACAAAAATGGGATTATTTATATATTAAGGATGCAGTATGTGCAATAAGATTGCTTCTGGAGAAAAAATGCTCCGATGGAATATATAATCTCGGAAGCGGCGACACAAGGACTTTAAAAAGCTTTATAGAAGAAATTAAGTCATGCCTTAATTCAAAAAGCGAATTAAATTATGGAGCTATACCATATCCTAAGTCTGGCATGGAGACGTTTGTGCCTAATATAAAAAAGATACAACATGAAATAGGTTGGAAGGCAGAAATTCCTTTTTCTCAAGGTATACAGTATATAATTAGTCAAAAGTTAAAAAATGGGGATTAATAATGAAGAAAATAAGTGTATTAGTACCAACATATAATGAAGAAGAAAATGTCGTACCGTTGTGTAAGGCTATTATAGAACAGTTTGAATGTAATTTGCCTGATTATGACTATGAGTTAGTATTTATAGATAATGATTCTAAAGATAATACTCGTGCTTTGATAAGGGGTTTATGCGCAAATAATACTAGAATTAAAGCTATATTTAATGCTAAGAATTTTGGGCAGTTTAATTCCCCGTATTATGGTATGTGTCAAACTACAGGAGATTGTACAATACTTATGTGCGCCGATTTTCAAGATCCGGTTGAAATGATACCGCTATTAGTAAATGAATGGGAAAAAGGATATAGAATTGTAAGTTGTATAAAGACGAAAAGCAGAGAAAATCCTATAATGTATTTTTTGCGTTCGTGTTATTATAAAACTATCAAAAAAATGAGTGATATTGAGCAAATAGAACATTTTACGGGATTTGGGCTGTATGATAAAAGCTTTATTGCTACACTCAAAGAACTTAAGGATCCAACGCCTTTTCTTAGGGGCATTGTAGCTGAATTAGGTTTTAAAAGGAAGGATATACAGTATACTCAAGCAAAGCGCAGAGCCGGAAAGACAAGCAACAATTTTTATAGACTGTATGATGCCGCTATGCTTTCATTTACATCTTACACTAAAATCGGGCTTAGGATTGCAACATTTGCCGGATTTATTATGTCAGGTTTAAGTGCAGTAGCTGCGGTTGTTTATTTGATTTTAAAACTGTTGTATTGGAATAGTTTTAGCGCTGGTATTGCTCCGGCCGTAATAGGCGTTTTCCTTATTGGTTCTCTGCAATTATTTTTTACAGGGTTGCTGGGAGAATATATTATGGCAATGAATGTGAGAATTATGAACAGGCCTCTTGTTGTTGAGGAAGAAAGGATTAATTTTTAAATTAATATTTAAATCGAAATATATGGTACATGTAAGTGCGTCACAAGAAAGAATAAAAGGAAATTATGTTTGTTTGGAGAAGAGTAGATGGAAACAAGTAAAGTTAAAAATAGGATTATACAAAATATTGGTTTACTTTTGTTATTTTTTGCTATACCGTTTTTAATATATATTGGTACAGTTATGAACGGCAATATAATTGTATCGGGTGACGGGATGCAATTTTCTTCATATAAAGTCTATGCAAACCAGATGATGTTAAAAGGGATATTGCCTTATTGGTGTAAATATATGCAAAATGGGATCCCGTTTTTAACAGATCAGAGTTTTGGCGTGCTATATCCTATAGGGTATTTATTTGCTCAGTTGCCGATAGAGTATTTCGTATTGTTTTATTATTGTTTCCATATCATGGTTGCCGGATTTTTTATGTATCATTATTTAAAGGAATTAGGATGCAGTAGTCCGACAGCATTGATTTTTGCACTGATATTTTCTAATTCAATCTGTCTTGGCGGATACAGAAAAGATCATGTTGGAATTATTTCTACCGTTGTTTGGATACCTTCGATATTTTATTTTATTCAAAGGTATGTTAACGGAAAGGGAATGACAAATCTTTTAGCGGCGTCAATTTTTATGGCATTGCAGTTTTTGGCAGGATTTGCCCAGATTGCTTTATACTCTGATATTATAGCCGGACTGTACCTTTTATTTCATATGATATGTAGGAAAATGAATATAATAGATGCAGTTAAGGATCTTATAATTTGGGGAATTTCTTATATTGCATTAATTCTTTTCCAATTATTGCCGATGCTGTCAGTTATGACATACTATAGTTCGGTAGGAGCCGCTGATACTCCGTATGAGACTTTTATAACGTATTCCATATCCTTCAGAAAGCTTTTAATGATGATTTATCCTAAAATATTTGGAGCGGATGTATATATGCCGTATGGCTATATGTATTCCTCTGAAATGGATATAGAATTATTTATTGGTATGACTTTGGTAATATTATGCATATTAGCATTAATATTTTTATGGAAAAAAGTAACGGTTAAAATTATAGGCGGATTATCATTGTTAGTATTTTTATATGCCGCAAATGCTCATATTCCTTTTTTAAGTCAAATAATTTTTAGGATTCCTTTGCTGGGGTCGTTTAGGGTTCCCAGCCGTATATTGTTTTTGTTTATATTTTTTATGATTGTTTTAGCGGCGCTAATGGCAGAAAAATTTAAAAACAGTGATAAAAAAGGCAGCATATTAAAAGCGTCTGTGGTTATATATATAATTTTTATTTTACTTGCCTGCATAAGCAGTATAGTTATAAATGCAGGAATGTTTACGCCCGAACTTAAAATATTCTATGATGAAAACGATATATTTTTAACCCCTATATTGTTAGCAGGCATTTCGCTTTTATTTATGGCAATATATGCTTATTGTAAGAAAATAAAAGTATTTTATATATATTTAGTTTCGGTATTGTGTATTACGCTTTTTCAGACAACACCGTATTACACTTTATATTCAAAAACGACTGGAAAAGAATATGATATGGAAGCAAAGGATGAGCTGAAAGCCGCTGCTGGAAGCGGAAACTTATGGTTTCCGTCTGAAACTCAAAATTCTTATTTTCAAAGCAAGATTGGATTTAATAAGTCAATTATTTTAGAAATACCTACAATTAACTGTTATATTGCAATGAATAACCCGGCTCTATATAGGCTGATGAATAATAATGAATATGCATTTCTGAATTATTCAGGGCTGTACACTTGGTTCCCTATGGGGTGTACAAATCTAATAGCGCAAAATAATATTATATCTATGCTTGGCGTAACTGTTATTTCCGATTCAGAGGGACTGGTTCCCGATGACGGAGGAAGTTATTTTATAGGGGAGCAGGGCAGGCAGATTTATAGTAAAGAAAGTATTGATGTTTTAGATATGGATGGAGAGCTTTTCTTGTATTATGACGAGATACAGCTTAAAGATAATACTTACTATAAAATCAGTTTTGATGCTGTGAGCAATGAAAACGATCCAAGCATATACATGGATTTTTACGGAAACCAATATGATAGCCCGGCTCAAAATTACAAAATTAGGATAGAAGAAGGGGAAAATAGCTATACATGCTATATATTTTCCGGAAATTTAAGTGCAGACGAACAGGAGTATTTTAGGATTGTAGGAACTCCAGATTCAAATATTCAAATAAAAAACCTAGTAATAACAGAAATGGATACTTCATATAAACCAGGCGTCTATACAAAAATATTTGAAGAAAACGGATATAGTTACTACCGAAATAATCTTGCTTTGGATAAAATGTATTTTACTGAAGCAGTAAAAAATGTTAGCTCTGAAAATGAACTGTTTTCTGGCGCCGTTTCATATGATTTTAGTAAGAATTCATATGTTTTAGGGATTGAGGATAGGGAAAATTTAGATATTGGAGAGATAAGCGAGTTTACTGATGAGGAAAATTCGTTTAAAGCAAAGGTCACGCTTGAAAATGAAGGATTTTTAAACTTTATACAGAATTATTTTCCGGGATGGAAGGTTTATATTGATGGAGAAGAGGCAGAGTTATATGTGGTAAATGGTTTAATCCAAGGCGTTTTTGTTCCGGCTGGAGAACATATAGTTGAATTTTCTTATGTACCTCAATATTTTTATATTGGCAGCGCCGTAAGCCTTATAAGCTTTGCCGCAATTATTGCGGTTATAGTTATCAGCCATAAACGGGAGCAAAAAGGTAGTGAAGGTGTTTAAGGAAAATTTTCCAAAGGCCGTATAGATGGAATGTCAAAATTATTTGTTGAATTTGAGATTTGATTTTAATTAAAGAATAGCTGCCCATTAATATTTAACCGGCGATTATGTTATAAAATTGCCGGTTAAATACTGAAAAATGCTGAGGTTTTGAGAAACTATACAGAAAATAATCTTTTAGTTTTATTGTTATATGTTATAATATTAAAGGCATTATAATTTGAAGTATTATTTTATGAAGAATATGGATTTTAGCTTAAAAATTAACTTTATATTTTTTATTGTTAGGCATATGATTTTCAGCATAAAAAATGAATATTTTTGACAAATGGCTATATCAAATTTAATTACCTCATGCTGTCTAATTAGTAATCGAAGTATGAGTAAATTTGTATGCAAAAGTTATTTTTACGCCCTTATTTAGGGTGTTTTTTTATTGAGTTTAATTCTTATCTTAGAAAAATTTATTTTGGATTAACAGGAATATATATTTTTTTATGGTTATGTTTATTAGAATATAGATAATTTATAGTGATCAGGAATTTGAATTTTATCGTAAGATTAAAGCCCATCAAGATATTGTTGTGCTGCCGATTTAAGCCATGAGCATTTAACCAGTACCTGCCTTGAAAATTGTAAGCAACTCTCCGTGAATGTAAGGTAAAATGACAATGGGAACCAGAAAGAATAAGACTAAGAATGAAAGACTAAAGGTTAGAAGCTGATATTTAATTTTTATATATTTATGCTAAAAAAATAAAACATTTATATTTCAACTTTACTTATATAGATATGTTTTTATTAGCAATAGATTTTATAAATTCAACTCATATGTTATTTAATATGTATATTGACGGCAAAAATAAAATATATTAATATATTAGTTGATTAAAATGTCTTATACGGATGCTTTTTAGAAAAAGGGGGTTTAATAATCATGCTTAACAGCCAAAATGTAAGGAGGGCAGGGCCGGAAACAGATCCTTTATGGATTGGAACGGGAAAAACAGTTAAGGATCTTGCAAAAGCTCAGATATTAATTGAGTCAACAGCCGGTGACAGTCATCCGGGAAGCAGGCACTTACATTCTGTTGCGGAAACTGTGAAAAATTCGGTTTATGCTTCGCAGGCGTCGCCTTCAGTATATACGGTTACTGATATGTGCGACGGGGTTGCCACCGGGCATGCCGGTATGAATTATTCGCTGATTTCAAGGGAAATAATTGCCGGAATGACAGAGATACATGCAATGTCCTCCGGCTTTGACGGTGTTGTTACTATTTCAACTTGCGATAAAGCTACGCCAGGGCATTTAATGGCGATTGCAAGGCTTGATTTGCCTGCCATACATATTTGCGGCGGTTCAATGGCGCCGGGACCGTCATTTATTTCGGCCGATACATGTTATGAAACAAATTTAAGGGTTACGGAAGGTAAAATGACAACGGCGGAAGAATGGTACTACAAACAGAACGCGTGTCCGAGCAGCGGCGCATGCCAGTATATGGGAACAGCAAGCACGATGCAGTGCCTTAGTGAAGTATTGGGGATTTCCCTGCCGGGAAATGCGGTAATACCTGCAAACGGTAATATATTAATGCAGATTGCTGCAGATGCCGGCGAAAAGATTGTTCGTCTTGTTAAAGAGGATTTGAGGCCCAGCAGGATACTAACTAGAAAAGCTTTTGAAAACGCAATAAAAGTACATGCGGCTATCGGAGGTTCAACAAATGCCGTTTTGCACCTTCCGGCAATAGCTAAGGAGCTGGGTATTGAAATTACGCTTGACGACTTTGAACGGCTTACAGATGGAATTCCGCTGTTAACAAGTATATTGACTGCCGGGAAATGGCCGACTCAATTCTTTTGGTATGCAGGGGGAATTCCGAGAATAATGCTGGAACTTAAAGATAAGCTCGATTTAAATCTGCCTACCGTAACGGGCATGACTGTTGGAGAAAACCTCGAATATCTTGAAAAAACAGGATTTTTTCGCCGCGGCAGTGAATATTTGGGTAACTACGGCATGAAAACTTCGGATATAATTAAAAGCGTTGACGACCCTATAGATACGGACAGCGGCGTTACTGTTCTTAAAGGAAACATTGCGCTTAAAGGGGCAATAATAAAGCATTGTGCCCTTGATAAAAGAATGTACCGTTTTGAAGGACTTGCAAGGGTATTTGACAATGAAGAATCCGCTGAAGAAGCAATTTATAACGGAGATATTAACCCCGGCGAGGTAGTTGTTGTGCGCTATGTGGGAAAAAAGGCGGCCGGCATGCCCGAAATGCTTAAAGCTACCGATGCTGTTTGCAACAAAGAGGAACTTAACAACAGCTGTGCGCTTATAACAGACGGCAGATTTTCAGGAGCTACAAGGGGACCTTCGGTAGGATATATTCTTCCTGAAGCCGCCGAAGGCGGGGAAATAGCATATATAGATGATGATGATATAATTGAAATAGACATTTATAGAAAAAGTATAAATATAGTTGGAATCAACGGAAGAAGATGTGGACATGAAGTGGTGGAAGCTGAACTTGCAAACAGGAAGCTTACAAGGAAAATAAAAGCGTTTAAGCATAAAGGTGTGCTGAAGTATCTTAATGCGGATGACTGAAATGGTATTAAGGAGGTTGTTTTATGGGTTTAGCAGGATTTTTGGCGGTTATAGCAATTTCTATTATATTACTTCTTATTCTTATAATCAAAGTTGATCTTCATCCTATTATTTCACTGTTTGTTGCGGCGCTTTTTGCAGGGCTTGCTTTAAATATGGGGATAGAGGGAACTATTGAACGGATAAATATCGGTTTTGGTTCGACAGTGCAGGATATAGCTTTGGCTATTATACTTGGTTCCACAATAGCAATGGCTATACAGGATACTGGAGCGGCAAAATCTATCGCAAATTTTTTTATTAAACTGCTTAAAGGAAAAAACTTGGAACTGGCCCCGGCATTAACGGCTTTTATAATATCTATTCCCGTTTTCAGTGATATTTCAATGATACTCACGGCGCCTATAGCAAATGTTATTGCAAAAAGGAAAAGAATGTCAATGTCTACAGTGACTTCATATACACAGCTTGGTCTAAACCTTACGCATGCAATGGTGCCGCCTACGCCCGGAATACTCGCCGTAACGCTTTTGTTGGGAGCAAATCTCGGAATGATGATAATGTGGTCTGCGATAGTAGCTTTTGCTGCTTTTATGATAACATGGGCCGTTACAAAAAGATGGACGGAAAAAGAATATATACCTCCTCGCGCCGACATGTCTGAAGGCATAGATGAAGCCAAATCTGATAGCATTGACGAACTTATTGTGCATGAAAAAGGGCTTCCAAATGCATTTATATCACTTTTGCCGATACTAATACCGGTTGTACTTATGTCTGTAGGGTCTGCTATACAGCTCAAGTCTGTAGAAGGATCTGTAGTTTATAAATTTGCCGGAATAATTTCAGATAAGGTTATAGCCCTAAGCTTAGGAGCCGTTTCAAATGTAATTATAGGATATATATACAAAGAAAACATATTAAGGGCCAATAGGGAAATACATCACAATGGAGAATGTAGGTTCAGAAGCATATTGCTAAACAAGTGGGTTGCCCGAGGAGTTGCGGCGTCACTTCTGCCTTTGCTAATTACCGGAATGGGAGGAGCTTTTAGCTCTATTATAAAGGCGGCTCCTCAGATAGAACTTCTTAAAGAAACTTTGGGGACTGTGATGGCAAACGGCACAATAATGGCAGTATTTATACCATGGCTAATTGGTGTAATAATGATGACGGCAGTCGGCTCCATGACAACAGCCGGTATGACGGCGGCGGCCATAATGGCCGCTATGGGACAAACGGCAGTTTCGCCGCTTGTTACATGTATAGCTATAGGAGCTGGAACAATGATGGTTGATCATGTAAACGACAGCGGTTTTTGGACGACTTGTCAGTTCTTTAACCTTAATGTAAAACAAGGTGTTAAATATATTACTATTATAAATGCCGTGTCGTCAATATCGGGGCTTATTGTACTTACTGTATTGGCAGCGATTGGTATTATATAGCAAGCTCAAAGTTGCAGCGATTCGTATATAGACTGTATAAAATATTAAAATTTTTTATATAGGACATTATTAAGATTTTTTAACATGAGTCAGAATAAGAAAAGAATTTTTGCAAAATAAGCTGGGGTTAAGGCAGTTATAATTTTGTTCTTTACTGACTTTGATTTATGAGAGCTGTAAACGGCATGAAATTCAAGTACGAACGTAGTATTCAATCCATTAAATATAAAAAAGCCGCGTCATATTATCAGTCGCGGCTTTTTTAATTAAATTCTAAACGAAATAGTCCGGGTATTTTGCTTTAAGATCCTCGGCTGTGCGCAGGCTGAGATCGTGATGAGTGTCAATTACTTTTTTCAAACCGCCGGCGTCGTTGTTTTCAAGGCATCTGATAATTTCTTTGTGCTCAGCCAAAGATGTGGAGAATACGGTCTTTGAATTATAAAAATCAAGCATATGGAACCTTGTCGTATGTATATACTGGTTCTGGATTAATTCCCATGAACGTTCATGTCCGGCCATGGCAAAAAGTTCCTTATGAAAAAGGTGATCGTTTTTTACATAATCTTTCTGATTGTTTTCTTTAACTGCCAGTTCCTGCAAAATGATATATCTTTCAAGTCTGCCTTTTATATCTTCTTTTCTTTTTGCCAAAATTGATAAGATTGTACATTCAAGTATGTGGCGTATATATATTATTTCGCGGATTAGTTCTGCATCAATTAATGAAACAAAGGTACCGCTTTGAGGATATATATCAATGAATTTTGAATGTTTAAGGAATAAGAGGGCTTCGCGTATTGGAGTACGGCTGACTTTAAGTTCTTTGGCAAGTTCTGTGTCAAGAATTGATTCCCCGGGTTTAAACTCTAAAAATAAGATTTTGTCAAGGATAATGTCCAAAACCTCTTGTTTAGACAAGCTGTTTCGGCCTGTGTGTGCCATTTTTATACCTCTTTCCTGTTAGTTTTTACTGAATTATTATTTAGTTATAATATCATAAATTTGATGTTTTTGTCCATAATATTAAGATAATTTAATTGTATGGTAAAAAATGGGGTTTTCATAAATCAATTTATTACATAAAAAAATCTTTGCTTATTAGGGGGTAGCAAAAATAGGGATAATTTTTTAAAAAAACAGATGAACAATAAAAAGGCCTTGTTTTTGATAAAACAAGGCCTTTTTACAATCGAGGTAACAGGACTTGAACCTGCGGCCTCTGCGTCCCGAACGCAGCGCTCTACCACCTGAGCCACACCTCGATAAGCTACATATACTATTTTAATACAAAAATCTGATATGTCAACTAAAATTTTCTTATTTGATAAATATTTTTTTTATTTTAAATATGTAGCGTACAAAAATATGTGTGATTTTATAATTCGGATTGCTGATTTGCCGTTTTAGGAAATATTATATTGGAGACTGATTTTATTATTTAATATTTAATTGATTTAAATTTACTTTCGTTTAGTTATATTGCGGCATTTCCGGCATATTAAAATTTATACTTATATTTTTTTAGTTAGTATTCCAAGACAATTTTGCCTATTGTATTTGCAGGAACGTTTTTTGATTTGCCGTCATATATTAAAATTACAAAGGAGGTTGAAAAAATGAGGTATCCAGATAAGATTGAAATTGAAGGCTGCAAGCCTAATTTTGATAAGGCGTATCTGCGTTTTTTGCATGCGCTGCCTAACGATCCGCCGTTAAATGTAGATGTATATATTAATGGGAAACTTATTGTTAAAAATTTAAAATTTGAGGATTTTACAGAATATATTACGCTAAAAGCAGGTTCTTATATAATTCAAGTTTTTCCGACGGGCAACCATTTGGAACAGCTTGTAGACATGCGTATTGTATTGGAAAAAGAAGAAATTGCAACTGCGGCCATTGTGGGCACCGTAAGCGAAGTACAGGTTGAAATTTTCTCGGACGGTCCTATGCCAATTGACCCGGAATGTGCGTTTATGCGGTTTATAAATCTTTCTCCTGACAGCGGCGGCGTTAATATATATATTGATGACACGCCTGTTGTTTACGATTTGAATTTTATGGAAGTAACAAGCTATCTTTCGCTTATTCCCGGAAGGCATACAATGAAAGTTGAGCTTGACAGCACGAAGGAAATAGTTGTTTCCCATCCCAATATGGTGCTTAAAGGAGGGAATTACTATACAACTTATGTTGTAGGATTTGCATATGGAAGGCCTTATATAGAGGTTTTAATTCCGCTTGAAGGAACAAGTTATCTCAGATTTTAATAAGGAATGATTAAAAAGAGTGCATTGTACAGAAACGAATTTAAATAAAAAATAAATTCGAAGCCTAAAAACACTTATAAACGACAGGATATACGGCATTATTATTTTTGTTTTGAAATTACGGATGCACAGACAGAGTTTTGAATTTTATATACCTATGTTAAAATATGGTATCTATTGTTATAAAATTATGCGACGCCGCTTTCGGCGCAGATTGTTGTTATTACATGCCGCGTTTTATGCATGAGGTTTAAAGCGCGGCTTTATTGCGTTTAATAAACATTTATTTTAATATTTAAACATAAAATTTGTTTAAGGGGGTGTGATATATGATTATACATGTTGTAAAACCCGGGGAAACGCTTTTTTCCATAAGCGAAGAATATAATCTCAGCGGCGAGTATATACAAAATATTAATCAGCTGCCTAATCCCAATAACCTTGTTGTTGGGCAGACAATTATAATTGCAAGGCCTAATATAGTTCATGTTGTAAAGCATGGGGATGATTTATGGAGCATATCGAAAACGTACAATGTATCTGTCACAACGCTTTTAAGGAACAATCCTTATTTAAGTTCGCGTCTTATGGTAACCGGAGATATAATTGTTATAGAATTTGAGGATGTTCCAATAGGCACGACGAAAGTAAACGGATATGTATATTCAAATGTTAATCAAACTTATTTAAAAAGCGTCCTGCCATACCTTACATATGTCACTATATTTACTTATGGAATAAATGATGACGGGACGCTCATCGGCACTGACGATACGGATATAATTTCCGCTGCAAAGCTTATGGGAACAGCTCCGCTTATGCATTTATCTACTCTTGATAAAAACGGTATATTCAGCAGTGACCTTGCAAGCCTTATTCTTAACAGTTATGAGCTTCAGGATATACTGATAGAAAATATACTTATTACTTTGGAAACAAAAGGTTATCACGGGTTAGATATAGATTTTGAGTTTGTTCCGGCGTCAGACAGACAAAATTATGTGAACTTTGTGGCTAAACTTACAAACAGGCTCAATATACGCGGATACATTGTTATTGCGGCGCTTGCCCCCAAAACAAGTTCCAACCAGCAGGGGCCTTCATATGTCGGCCATGACTATTTGGGAATCGGCGCGGCGGCCAATTATTCTTTTGTTATGACGTATGAATGGGGATATACATATGGCCCGCCGATGGCCGTAGCTCCGATTAATAAAGTGAGGGAAGTGCTTGATTATGCCATAACGGAAATTCCTGCTGATCAAATACTTATGGGAGTGCCAACATACGGATATTTATGGACATTGCCGTATGTCAAGGGAGAGTCGAAGGCAACTTCTCTTTCAAACGTAATGGCTGTGGAAATAGCGGCGGAATATGGCGCACAGATAGAATATGACGAAACAGCTCAATCTCCATTTTATAATTTTACCGATGTCAACGGAACGTTCTGCGAGGTATGGTTTGAAGATGCAAGAAGCATAGAAGCAAAGCTTAAACTTATTGACGAATATGGTTTTGCCGGGGCGGGGTATTGGAATATGGATAGACCGTTTCCTCAAAATCTGATGGTTTTGAACCTTCTTTATAAAATACTCCAAGTTCCGCTTGCCTAAAATATCGAAAAATGTTACATTATTATATGTAAACATAAGAATGGGATATTGGAAGGAGCGATTTCATGAATTTAAAGGGAAAAACAGCGCTTGTAACAGGTTCGTCCCGAGGCATAGGAAAGGCGGTTGCTTTTGCTTTTGCCAAAGAAGGGTGCAATATTGTGCTTAATGCTTCCGTAAGTTCTGACGAACTTCTTAAAGCCCAGGAAGAATTAAAGGCAATGGGATGTTATTCATATTCATATCTCGCTGATGTTTCGGATTATCAAAGCTGCAAAGAAATGTTTGCGAATATAACAAATATATACGGCAATGTTGATATACTTGTAAATAATGCCGGCATATCGCATGTTGGGATTTTTACCGATATGGTTCCCGAAGAGTGGGATAAATTAATAAATGTAAATATAAAATCATGTATAAATTGCACGCATTTGGCTTTGCCTAAGATGATTAGCCGAAAAAGCGGCACAATTATAAATATATCGTCGATATGGGGAGAACGCGGGGCGTCGTGCGAGGCCGTTTATTCGGCTACAAAAGGAGCCGTAAATTCTTTTACAAAAGCTATGGCAAAAGAAGTGGGGCCAAGCGGAATAAGGGTAAACGCTATTGCGGCCGGAGTGATAGATACAAAAATGAACGAATTTCTTAATCCGGAAGAAAAAGAGATTTTAACTAATGAAATTTCGCTGATGCGTTTCGGAAAAACAAATGAAGTAGCGGATTTGGCCGTTTACCTTGCAAGCGACAGGGCTTCTTTTGTTACCGGTCAGGTAATTTCTGCCGACGGATGTATGGTTTAATGTAAAAAGGATGTATTGATGCGGTTTATGGATTGGGTAAATACTCAATTGCGTTTATGGAATATAATAGAATATAGCTGTTAACCGGTAATTTTTAAATTATATTTGGAATTGTTGGAATGGATAAAGAATATCGGTATATTTTTAAGCCGGAAACAATTTAAAGGCCTACATTGTTAATGGGGCCTTTTTTTTGACAGAAGAGATTAAAAACAAAGGAAACTCTTATAAGTTCTAAATTTAATGAGTTTATATGTAATTATACAAAAGAGTTGCGGCATCACAGCAAATGGAAGAGTCTTAATACCGGCTTATATTGAAAAATATACAGATATGTGAATTTAATATTTGAAATACATAGCTTTTTATTTGTTGTGGAACAGTATAGTATTTAATTTTTGCTTGATTTCCATGGATTTTATCGGTTTAAGGTTTGCCGAAGGCCGTTTGCATAAGCAATGCGTCAGAGCTTTTAACAAGATGATTGACAATAAGCGATGAAAAACGGCGGCATTATTTATTAATGATATAATTATTTACAAAGAAAACTATAGAGATTAAAAAACGGCAAGACAATTTATTTTGATAAAGAAATAAATTGTCTTTTTGTTTTGAATGAATTAATCGGGTGCAATTGTAAATATAAAACGGATGTTGTTATATGCCGCGCCGTTATCGCGCTTACATTGTATTTTTATGTCCATGCATAAGAAACGGAACGGGCATAGTGAAAAGTTTGACAATCATGAGTTACAACAGAATATAAAATAATTGGATGCAAAAAATACAGAGTTTGGTTATTGTAAAATAAGAGTTGCCAATTAATATTGAAATAGGGATATATGGGTAATTTAAAAACTTATGATAGGATTATCAAAGAGTCGGCCTGTTTTATGCATGAAAAAGTACGCTTTTTTTATACTGCCGGCAGTGAATATTTTGTGTTATTTTGTAACGTATACGATTGTTGTTCATATACTATAGCAAGTCCGATTAAAGGGGGCGTTTTATGATAACAGGCATAGATGTAAGCAGATGGCAAAACACTGTAAATTGGAGGGGTGTTAAGAACCAAGGAATTCGGTTTGCAATGATAAGAGCCGGATACGGCAACGCAAACGAGGATCCGTATTTCAGGCGTAATGCCGTTGGGGCCGCTGATGCGGGTATTGACATAGGCGCATATTATTATTGTTCTGCGGCAAATGTATTTGAAGCTTCTTCACAGGCCGAATATTTTTTGAATTTAATAAAGGGATATAAATTCACATATCCTATAGCTTTGGACATTGAGGACAGTGTACAAGCATCGCTTAGCCGTGAACGGATTACGGATATTGCATCGGCGTTTTTAGAAAAAATTGAAGCAGCCGGGTATTATGCAATTTTATATGCAAGCAAATACTGGCTGGAAAACAAACTTATTATGAACGGCAGATTAAAGAGGTTTGACGTATGGCTTGCGCAGTATACTTCCGGAGATTACACATATAAAGGGAATGTAGGCATGTGGCAGTATACGGATAAGGGAGCCGTAAACGGAATATACGGCTATGTAGATATGGACAGGGCCTATAAGGATTATGCCGCGATTATAAAGGAAAACGGACTGAATAACTTAGGAGGGACGCACGTGGAAGAAAAAGATATGACTTTGGAGGAAGCTAAAAAAATTATTCAGGAAAAATGCGGTTTTGACGATAACACAATGATGTATTTATCTTTTTACCGTTACAGTGAAAGTATGATACTACGGCTTGCAAAAGCCATGGTTTGAACAAAAGGAAGTTTTAGGCTATACCACTGAGCTTCCATAGTAATTATGATAATACCTCCGGACAATAAGTGGATTGGGCCGGAGGTATTTACTTTTTTACGGCAGAATGGATTATTGGATTTATTATTGAAAAATCATAGGAACTGACTTTAAAAGCGGAATTAAATAACACAAAAACAATTATATTCATGACGGTTAAAAAATCTTTTCCGTGTTGAGGGATAAAATGGACGCAACGGAAAAGATTAAAATATAAATAACATTTTTACATGGAAGTATTAATATTTTACGGTTCAAAAATACTCATACATTTAGATGAGCCTGATTTAAAACCGCCGCATACTGCCGTACAGTATGTTATTAAATAAATGCATGTCTGCCGTAATAGAAGAAACGGCTTTAGTTTCTAAGGTTAAAGCAGTACGGCAATTTTATTGGGGCGGACTTAATTGTGTCATTCCAACGCTTTCGCTGTCGAATATAATATTTTATCTGAAAGCTTGATAATTTCATTCATGCCTATTGAATTAAAATCTGAAAGCCATTCTTTCATAATTCCTATAATTCCGTAAGCCATATAATTTAAAAGGTAATTAATCGTTTCGGCAGAAGCGTTTATTTTAAATCTTTCTTCAATAAGAGTTTTTCCATTGGTTATTATAAGGTTTTTAAGCTTTATTGAAAAATCGGTAGACGCTTTGTTTAAAAAGAGTATCCTGCATATGTCCGCATTTTCGCTGATATATGCCGCAAGCGGCTCGATTACAGGCAGCAGGCTTCTTTTGTCCGTTTTTTGGCGGTATGTGTCTATCACGCGCTGAAAATCGTCTAAAACATCGGTTTCAATTTTATTTAAAAGATCGTATATATCTGTGTAGTGGAGATAAAACGTGCCGCGGTTCAGATCCATCCTGTCAGTTATGTCTTTTACTGATATGTCCTTAAAATCTTTTTCTTTCATAAGCTCGCTTAAACCTTGTTTCAGAAGCTTTTTTGTACGGCGGACGCGCCTGTCTTCCTTTGGTGTATCCATAAGTAACATCCTTTCTTATACAGTTAAAGAGAATTTACAAATTAAATAAACTATTTGCGGTTTAATGTTCAGTAATCAATAAATAAACATTAAGCTGGTTATTGATTATGATATTTATTAGTATTATAATACACAATGTAATAAAAATCAACTCTTTGTTTATTAATGGAGGAAAAGATGAATAAATTACATTTTGATGGAATAGTTAACTTTATAGTCGATAAAAGCCATGTAATTGAAAAAGTATTTTTTGTTGCAGTGGCGTTGAGTATATTCTTTTATCCGTTTGTGGAAGTAAATTACGATCTCAGCAAATATCTTCCCGAAAGCGCCCCTTCCAAACAGGCTTTGGATCTTATGGAAGAAGAATTCGGGTATCCCGGTATGGCAAGAATCATGGTTGAGGACGTATCAATTTATGAAGCAAAAAACATAAGAGAAAAAATATCAAATCTAGATCAAGTTGATATGGTGATCGGCCCGGATACTATTACGGACGTTTATATGTCGGGGGATTTTATAAACTATAATAACCTTGATGAATTTTATAAAGACGGCGACGCCGTTATGGAAGTTATATTTAAAGGCGGGGAAGCGGACGCTAAAACGCATGAAGCGCTTGATGAAATTTATAAAATCGTTGGGGAAAACGGACATTACACCGGATCGGCAGTAAGCAAAAAATCAATGCAGGCAAGCGTTACAAGGGAACTTACTATTGCAATAATTATATCGTTTATAATTATATTTATAATACTTGCCCTTACCACAACGTCATGGTTTGAGCCTGTGCTTTTTATTTCCGTTATGGCGATAGCCATTATTATAAATATGGGGAGCAATATTGTTTTCGGAACAATTTCATTTTTCACTTTCAGTACGGCGGCTATACTCCAGCTGGCCGTTTCTATGGACTATTCCATATTTCTTTTGGATAATTTTACTTTTTACAGGGAAAAAGGAATCGAACCGGAAAAAGCAATGAAGAAAGCTTTGACGTCGTCGGCTTCTTCGGTGCTTGCAAGCGGAGCGACTACAATCGTAGGGTTTATAGTGCTCGCTCTTATGGATTTTACAATTGGGCGCGATATTGGATTCGTACTTGCAAAGGGAGTTGTTATAAGCCTTATAACTGTGCTTTTCCTTATGCCGGCTCTTATACTGAGAAATTATGAGAGGGTGCAGAAATACCACCATAAATCGTTCATGCCTTCTACAAAAGGCGTTGGGACGGCCATGTACAGGATAAGGAAATTTGTTATAGCCGCCGCTGTTATATTGGCTGTGCCTTCGTATATAGGGCAGGATATGAATTACTTTAAATACGGCGACGAAGCTATCGGCGCGGGCCCGGGAACTACATATGATACGGACAGTAGGCTTATTGAAGAAAAATTCGGAAAAAGCAATATTGCTGTCGGGATAATACCGAATACTTCCATTATCGATGAAAGGAATTTGACTGAGGAATTGGAAAATTTGGACTTTGTAAATTACGCTATTTCCCTTGGAGGGACGCTGCCTGAGGGCATACCGATTGATTTCCTGCCCGAAAAGCTCACTGGGGAACTCCATACTGATAATTATGCGAGGATCCTTATATCGCTGAATACGACTCAAGAGAGCGATTATGCATTTGAGTGTATGGAAAAGGTACAAAGCGCTATCGAAAAGTATTATAAAGACGGGTATGCCTTGGGAACGACGTCCAGTACAATGGATATAAAGGATATACTCAGAAGCGATTATGAAAATGTAAGCCTTATTTCGCTTTTGGGCGTTGCCATGGTGGTTATGATTACGTTTGGTTCCGTTTTGCTTCCGATACTTGTAATTATACCTATAGAATTAGCTATATTCATTAATATGACAATACCATATATTATCGGAAGCACAATACCGTATATGGGCTATATTATAGTAAGCTGTGTGCAGATAGGGGCTACGATAGACTATTCAATACTGGTTACAAATAATTATATTAAAGCTCGTAATGATATGGATAAGGTTGAAGCAAGCAAAGCGGCGGTTTCAAGAAGCGCGCTTTCCGTAATTACGTCCGGTTCCATACTTACGGTTGTCGGATACGGGCTTTACTTTACCTCCAGCGTGCAGGGAATATCCCAGCTTGGCCGTCTTGTAGGAAGAGGGGCCGTATTAAGCGTAATACTCGTGCTTTCGCTCCTGCCGGCGCTTCTTTGTGCATTTGACAAAATTATCAAAAAACCTACAGATGTGCCTAGGGCAAGCAAATTAAGGAGGCTTAGGAACATGAGGGAAAACCATGAATTAAAACTGTTTGGGAAATATAAAAATGACGGTATGAACGTTATATCGGCAGACAGCAAGGAGGGTACTGCAAATGAAAACGCTTAAAAGAAAGCTGGCTTTATTGGCGGCAGTTTCTGTCGCATTATCGTCGCCTTTTCAATATGCATACGGCGCGCCTGCCGCTGCAAAAAGCGACGAAACGCTTTATGTTAACCTCGATCCGTATGGAAAAATAGGGAATGTAAGCGTTGTTAAAGGATATTATTTAAACGAGGCAGACTCTGTAACTGATTACGGCAATTATGAAGAAGTTATAAATATGAGCAATTATGCAAAGCCTCAAATCGAAGGCGAGAAAGTTTCGTTCAATTTTGACGGTAAGGAGAACAGGTTTTACTTTGAGGGAAAACTTAAAGAAAATACCGTTGAACTTCCGTGGAATATTGACGTTTCATATAAGCTTAACGGCGTTGAAAAAAACGCCGATCAGCTTGCCGGAGAAAAGGGTCTTGTCGAAATTAACATAGATATACTGCCAAACGAAAAAACAAGCGAGTATTTTAAAAACAATATGATACTCCAAATCGGCACAATGGTTAATATGGACGATAATTTAAGCGTAGAAGCCGAAGGGGCGCAAGTACAGACTATCGGAAATATAAAAGCGGTTGTGTTTATGGTTATGCCGAAAGAGGAACAGCATTATACAATCAGGATTGGTTCGGACGATTTCTCTTTCGACGGGCTTTTTATGATGATGATGCCCGGTACTCTGTCTCAAATAGAGGATATAAGGAAACTGAGGGAGGACAAAGAGAAAATAGAGGATTCTGCCGACGCTTTAAGCGACGGGCTAGACGTTATACTTTCGACAATGGAAAACTTGCAGTCAGGTCTCAGGGAAACTGCCGACGGCCTGAAAGATCTTGAAACCGCAAGAGGGACAATAAGTTCTTCCAAAGATGAAATATATGACGAAGCGGACATCGCGCTTAACGCCCTTGCAGGCATATCCGAAGCCTCGGAGCCTTTTGTCGAACATCTTGAAAATACAAAAAAACTGCTTAATGAAACAAACGACAGTTTAAATAAAATTACAAATACAGCAAAGGACTTTAAGCCTATTATTTCGGATGCCCAGGAAGCTGTTGAAGGGCTTTGTTCGGACATTGAAGGGTTAAAAACAATGGTTGAAGAAATGAACGGAAACTCTGAAAGCAGAGCGGCCCTTACGGAGCAGACGAGAAATGACCTTGACGCTTTAAGGGATGTGCTTATGGATTTGAGTTATTCCCTCGGCGGAAATTCCCTTGGTTCAATGCCTTCAATAGGAGGATTAACGCAAATGCCCGATACAGGCGGGGCAGATCCGAAGCTTGATATGATAATTGCAATGGTAAATGCCAAAATATCTGAAATTAACGGCGTTTTAAACTCGTTGGGTTCGGCAGGCGGCTCGATATCTGCCGAAACGGGCGACACATTAACGTATTTAGGGGATTTGGCTTCAGAATGTGAAGCGCTTGTCGGAGATATTGACGAGGCTCTTATGCTTTTTGACGACTATATGAATTCTGCCGAAACACACAGCAATGATATAACCCTTTTGGCAGATGACATGAACAAACTGCTTGAAAGCTTAAATAACTCACTTTCCCTTGCAAAAGGCCTGATTGATGACAGCGCGGCGCTTATGGATACGCTTAATAAGTATGAACAGGATGCGGAACAGTCGGCGGCAGACGCAAAAGAACTTGTAAACCGTGCGATTGAAGGCATTGATACAACGCATAAACTCTTGTCTACAACAAAAGCCGTAGCACAGGAAAGCGGGGAAAGTCTGGATTCCGGAACAAAAGCTCTACTAAGCGGGACGATAAATGCCATTTCAACGTCTCTTGAAGGTCTGGCACAAACAGGGACAATCAGGAATGCAAAAGATACCATAAAAGATACGATTGATAATGAATGGGATGAATACAGCGAGGACAAAATGGGATTTTTAAATATGGACGAAACTCTGGAACCCATTTCATTTACGTCTGAATTGAATCCCTCGCCCGAAAGCGTGCAGATTGTTTTAAGGACGGAAGAAATAACAGTTGACGATGACGACGGCGTTGATGTAGACGAAACATTTAAAGCCGATGGGAATTTCATCACAAGGATCGGAAATATATTTAAACAGATTTGGCTTAAAATAAAAGCGGTTTTTTCATAGAATTATTTGCTTGAACAAAGTATGTACAACTAAATGGACTGCTTGGAAATAAAAGCAGTATTGAATATGATTTTCCGTATATTAGTTATAATTTATAAAATATGATTGTATTTTTAATTTAGAGTATATTAAATATTGAAGTTTAAGCGCTTTTCTGATACTATAATTGATAGTTTAAAATACAAAGTATGTGAGGAGATTATATAAATGGGAGAATCAATGGCAGGCTTAAAAAGGAGCCATATGTGTTGCGATGTTAATGAAAGCCATATAGGCGGCGAAGTTACGGTAATGGGTTGGGTTCAGAAAAGACGCGACCTTGGCCAGCTTATATTTATCGCGCTCAGGGACAGGACGGGCATTGTTCAGGCCGTAGTCGATCAGACTGCAGAAAGCGGGCTGTTTGCTAAAGCCGAGTCAATCAGGAGCGAGTATGTCGTTGCCGTTAAAGGGATTGTGGCGGCAAGGACTGAAGAAAATATAAACCCGTCTATGAAAACCGGAAAAATAGAAATTATCGCAAAAGAATTGAGGATATTATCGGAATCCGAAACGCCGCCGTTCCCTATTGAGGAGAACAGCCAGACAAAAGACGATTTAAGGCTTAAATACAGGTATATAGATTTGAGAAGGCCGGATATATTCAGGAATATACAGCTTCGCCATAATGTTGTGCAGATTGTAAGGGAATTCCTTAACAGTGAAAAATTTTTGGAAATTGAAACGCCTATCCTTACAAAAAGCACGCCCGAAGGAGCAAGGGATTATCTTGTGCCGAGCCGCGTACACCCGGGGAATTTCTATGCCCTTCCGCAAAGCCCGCAGCTTTTTAAACAGCTCCTTATGGTCAGCGGTATGGATAGGTACTACCAGATTGCAAAATGTTTCCGCGATGAGGATTTGAGGGCCGACCGCCAGCCTGAATTCACTCAAATTGATATGGAACTTTCGTTTGTGGAAGTTGACGATATAATTGATATTAACGAAAGGCTTATACAGAAGGTATTTAAAGACGCTCTTAACGTAGATATTAAAATACCGTTTAAGAGGATGACGTATGCCGAGGGCATGGAACGCTTTGGATCTGACAAGCCGGATCTGCGTTTTGGGTTTGAGCTTAAAAATATATCAGGTATTGTTGAGGATACGGAATTTGCCGTTTTTAAAAACGCTCTTGAAAACGGAGGCAGTGTGCGTGCAATCAATGCTGAAGGATGCGGGCATTTTCCGAGAAAGCAAATCGACAGCCTTGTGGAGTTTGTTAAAACATATAAAGCAAAGGGCCTTGCATGGATTGTAATTAACGACGACGGTTCAATCAAAAGTCAGATCGCGAAATTTTTTACTGACGACAAAATGTCTGAAATTGTCAGTGCTATGAACGGCAAGCCCGGGGATTTAATATTAATTTGCGCCGATAAGGATAAAATCGTTTTTGATTCGCTGGGAGCTCTTCGTATAGAAATAGCAAGACGGCTGGATCTTTTAAAATCTGACGAATATAATTTCCTTTGGATTACGGAATTCCCTATGCTTGAATGGGATGATGAGGAGAACAGGTTTGTTGCGGTACATCATCCGTTTACGGCGCCAATGGACGAAGATATTGAGCTTATCGATAAAGATCCAGGAAAAGTGCGCGCAAAAGCTTATGATATGGTGCTTAACGGCGTTGAACTGGGTGGTGGAAGTATCCGTATCCACAGAAACGATATACAAAAGAAAATGTTTGAACTTCTCGGATTTACAGAGGAAGAAGCATACAGCAGGTTCAGTTTCCTCCTTGACGCTTTCAAATACGGCGTTCCGCCTCACGGAGGGCTTGCGTTTGGGCTTGACAGGATTATAATGCTTATGTCCGGGGCTTCAAGCATTAGGGACGTCATGGCGTTTCCTAAAGTTAAAGACGCATCGTGCCCGCTTACCGACGCGCCGAATGTTGTTGATGAAAAGCAGCTTGCAGAGCTCTGCATAAGTATTAACAAAGAAGAAGCCGACAAAATTAACAATGCGGAATAATAATCATGAAAGCGCCTGTATACAGGGAAAGGCCTGTGTACGGCGCTTTAAATGTGTTTGGAAGAGGAAACGTAATATTATTATAGGCAGTATCAGCGGTAATAATGACGGTATGCAAAATATTTGGCCGTAATACGGTTGTTTACCGTTTTGCAATTTATGCCTATATACCCGACGGAATAGGAATTTTTAGGCATTATGTATTAAAATGCACCAAAGCGGCGTCATGGTAAGTATGTTATTTTACGACAGACTGCATTTGAACCATGTTGGTGATAATGCGGAACCTCGCTGAATGAATTTTTAAATATATTTGATTATTTATGTTTTGTATTATCCGCAATATAAAACAGATGTCGGAGAAATTGGCAAATTAATAAAGCATATGAATTATAGCGGCATTTGTATAACAAGGTAAGCATAAAAGGAAACGGTATGGCTGATACGTTGACTATATCCGCGTTTTAGATTTAAATTTCTTTGTGCCAAAGAATATATTTTATATATAATAAAGCGCCGGCCGCCCAAAATAACGGCGGGCGCTTGTGGGGCAGACGATTTATATAAATACTGTGCCTTTATATTCGGACGAGTACTTTCCGGGAGAAGTTCCCAAGGCTTTTTTAAATGTCCTTATAAAATGCGAATTGTTTCTGAATCCCGCAAGTTCGCCGGCCATCTGCACGCTTTCGCCCTGGCGCAGAAGAGAACAGGCGCGTATAAGCCTTTGCGCAGTCAAATATTGTCCTATGCCGAGGCCCGTAGTTTTTTTGAAAATATAACAAAGGTGCTGTTTGGTTATATAAAATTCAGCGGCAATGGTTTCAAGGGTGATATTTTTTTCCGCATTTGCCGCTATATATTCCATTATAGGCGTAACCCTGTCTACATTTTTAGAATGGTACGGCTCGGCTTTTTTTGAAACATTTGAGAGTTTATTTAATTTTATTGCAAGCTCTACAAATGCAGACTGACATAAAAGATCGTCGCCGTAATCGTTTCCGCCATTGGCGGCGCGGCGGCATAAAAGTTCGATTTCGCCTAGACTTTCGTCGTCAAGTATCAGGCAGGGGTTTTTTTGGCCGAACATTTTTAAAAGATCCGTCTGAGGGGTTGAAAGCATGCGTCCGTATTCAAGCGGGAACTTTATAACATATCGCCTGTAAACAGTATCTTTTTCGACTTTGCTCCTGTGTATTTCGGCGTTATTTAAAAGCATAACCGCTCCCCGTTTCATGGCGTATGTATGAGAACCTACGCTCATTTCACCGCTTCCGTCAAGCACGACTGTTATTTCGTATGCATCGTGGAAGTGAAATTGGTTCATTTCCCATGCGTAATCTTCGTTCAGACGTATATCGAAAAAATATCTCATAATTTTAATCTCCTTAGAATTTTGACAAAAAACTTTACATATATAAAATTTTATCATAAAATCTTAATATATGCAAACTTTATGCGAATATTGCACAACATTTTATTTTGACGCTGTGGTATTGTTATTTTGTTAACACAAATATTATGGGGGGCTGTATATGGAGCTGATAAAAGAAATTTCAGCCGGATATCAGGAATACTTAAAAGACGAGTCAAGAACCGTCGGAACGGCGGAAACTATTTCTTTTCCAAAGACAGAAAATGAAGTTATAGAGATTATTAAATATTTGTATGAAAACAATACGAATATAACGATACAGGGAGCGCGGACAGGATTGGCGGCGGCGGCCGTCCCGTTTGGCGGCCATATACTTAATGTCAGCCGTATGGATAAAGTTTTGGGGTGCCGTAAAGATAAAAACGGGGATTTTTATTTCACTCTTCAACCCGGAATACCTCTTCTTGAATTAAATAAGATGATAACCCGGAAGAGTTTCAATACCAAAGATTGGAGCGAAACTTCTCTTAAAGCATACAATGATTTTTGCAGAGGCGGGGAATATTTTTTTTCGCCGGATCCGACTGAAAGCACAGCCGATATAGGAGGAATGGTTGCATGCAACGCATCGGGGGCGAGAAGCTTTATGTATGGCCCCACCAGAAAACATATAACCGCAATTAGGGTTGTTTTAGCGGACGGGCGCGTTATAAGCCTTAAAAGGGGCAGCACATTTGCAAAAGGGCGAACCGTTGATTTGGAATGTGAGGACGGAAGCAGGATTCATTTGAAACTGCCTACATATATTATGCCCGAAACAAAAAATGCTTCGGGGTATTATATAAAAGACGATATGGACGCCATTGACATTTTTATTGGTTCAGATGGAACATTGGGCGTTATCAGCGAAATAGAAATCTCAATTTTGAAACTTCCCGAAAGTATTTGGGGAGTAAGCTGCTTTTTTGAAAACGAACATATGGCCGTAAAATTTGTAGAGGCGATACGCCATAAAATAAAAGGAATTGCCGCTATAGAGTATTTTGATTCAAACGCCCTTATGCTTTTACGTCATCAAAAAAGGGCAGGCACGGCATTTTCGGCTTTGCCTGAAATACCTGAAAATTACGGATGCTGCATTTATGCGGAACTCCACGGCAAAAGCGACGAGGATAACGAAAGCAGGCTTTTTGAAATCGGGAACGCCCTTATAAAAGTCGGCGGAGACGAAACATGCACATGGGTTGCAAGGACTCAAAGCGATATAGAATGTCTGCATTTTTTCAGGCATGCAGTGCCTGAAAGCGCAAATATGATTATAGATAAAAGAAAAAAGGAAAATCCGATAATTACTAAACTGGGAGCGGATATGTCGGTTCCGGATGATTTTCTTGAAACAGTTATTTCGGTTTATAGGGAAGGGCTTGAAGAATATGCGCTTCAATCGGCGACATGGGGTCATATCGGAGATAATCATTTGCATGTAAACATATTGCCTGAGAACGAGGATGATTACTTTAACGGAAAAGAACTTTATTCAAAGTGGGCGCAAAGGATTACGAGTATGGGTGGAGCCGTAAGCGCCGAACACGGCGTCGGAAAAATAAAAGCCCCTTTTCTTGAAGTAATGTATGGGAAAAAACATATTATGGAAATGGCTGAATTAAAATACAGCCTTGATCCGAAAGGACTTTTGGGAAACGGCAACCTTTTTAAGCCTATGAAGGGGGAAGCGGGGAAATGAATATAGCGGTTTGTATGAAACAAGTGCCTTCTTCAAATGAAGTTAAAATCGATCCCGTTACAAAAACTATTGTAAGGGATGGGAAACAGTCAGTAATCAACCCATTCGATTCATCGGCGCTTGAGCTTGCAGTTCGGATAAAGGAAAGTCTTGGGGGCACGGTAACCGCCGTGAGCATGGGCATACCGGACACGGCAAGGCTTTTGAGGGACGCGCTAAGCCGCGGATGCGACAGGGCGGCGCTTTTAAGCGACAAAGCTTTTGCTGGGGCGGATACCCTTGCAACAAGCTACACTTTAAGCCTTGGAATCGAAAAACTCGGAAAATGCGATCTTATAATCTGCGGCAAAATGGCTGTGGACGGAGATACGGCGCAAATAGGGCCTGAACTAGCTGAAGCTTTGAACGTGTCGCTTGCGACAGACGTGGAGGAAATTGTTTTTATAAATGATAAAGAGATAATATGTTGGCGTGAAATTGACGGGGGAAGGCAGCTTGTAAATGTTCCTCTTCCCGCGCTTATAACTGTGGTTAAAGGCATAAGCCAGCCTAGGATGCCGTCTATTTCATCTATAAGGTTCAGCAAGACGGCGCCGCTTGATATTTATACGGCTGAAGATCTGGACGCCGACACATCAAGGACCGGGCTTGAAGGATCGCCTACGCAAGTTGTAAAAACATTTGTGCCTTTAAAAAACAGCGAATGTATTGAGCTAAAGGGGGATGCTAAAAGCCTTTCCAGGCAAATTGCTTCCATAATTAAGGAGGTAAAATAAATGGCGGGTATTCAGGTTAAAAACAATTTATGCCGCGGGTGCGGAGTGTGTGTTAACAGTTGCGTTTCCGGCGCCGTCAATATGAAGGACAGTAAAGCTGTTATTAATGATAATTGTGTTTTATGCGGTGTATGTGTCGACAGCTGCCCTTTTGGCGCTATTGAAATTGAAAAGTCAGGCGCCGCAAATGATATTTCGGGATACAGCGGCGTTTGGGTATTTGCGGAAGTAAGCAATGAAAAGGTGCTTGACGTAGCCTTTGAATTATTAGGAAAAGGACGGGAACTTGCAGACTCGAAGGGATGCAGTCTTACTGCCGTGCTCCTAAGCCACAGAAGTGAGAACATGGCTAAAGAGCTTATATATGCAGGAGCCGATGAAGTGCTTTTGTGTTCTGACGACGAACTGCACGATTATTCGCAGGAAATATGCTGCTCCATAATATGCAGGCTGATAGAAAGCCGTAAGCCGGAAATACTGCTTTTCGGTGCGACAGGTTTTGGAAGGGCTGTAGCCCCGCGAGTTGCGGCAAGGGTTAAAACAGGGCTTACGGCAGACTGCACAAGCCTTGAAATAGACAATGAAACAGGGCTTTTGCTCCAGACTAGGCCGGCTTTCGGCGGAAATTTAATGGCGACAATTATCTGCCCGGGAACAAGGCCGCAGATGGCAACGGTGCGCGCGGGAGTTATGAAACCGCTTCAGAAGGATTTGAAGCGCACGGGCGCAATTACAAAAGTCCATTTTTCAAGGGTAAAGCGTAAGGTTAAAATAATGGAACGCGAATATGTGCAGGATAACGAAAGCATTGCGAACTCCAAAATACTTATCGTAGCGGGAAGGGGCTTAGGCTCTAAAAAAAATATGAAATTAGTAAATGAATTTGCAGATTTGATAGGCGCGTCAGTCGGCGTGTCAAGGCCGCTTGTGGAAGCAGGCTGGAGCGAATATAAACATCAGGTCGGTCAAACGGGATGCTTTGTAAGCCCTAAGCTTTTGATAAGTTTCGGCGTTTCGGGGGCGATACAGCATACGGCCGGAATTTTGGGAGCGGAAAAGATTATTGCAGTTAATTCTGATCCCGACGCGCCTATATTTAATGTAAGTCATGTTAAAATCGTGGGAGATTGTGTTGAAGTTCTAAAGGAGCTGACTGAACTGTATAAAAAACAGTAAGTTTTGAAATGCGGCAGAACTGTTTTTTCTTAAACGGGTTTTCGGGAGATTTTATTAAATATTTATAAAATCTGTCATTAAAGAAGAATTACGGCGCATTTTAAATAATTTAATTTGGATTAATAATAAGCTGAATATTGATTCGTAAAATTGAAAGGCTGATAAATTGAAAAAGTTTCTGAGCGCATTTTTAAAATATCTTCCGGCGATTGCTTTGTTAATGGTTCTTATATTAATAGTATTATTTTTAATGTCTGTTTCCGGCGGAGCCGTTATGAAAATTTTCGGTTTCGAATATGATTCGGTTTGGAGTATATTTAAGTTTTTTCTTGCAACGGCCGTTATGGGCATACCTGTAGATTTGCTTACTAATTCAATACCGAAAGCGTTGGCAGACTTGAATATTATAAGCGGGTTTGGGCATGCGGTGATTTTTGTTATTTTAGACACGGCCGGAAACAGTATTGTTATGACGGTGGCCGATAAATTTATGAAAGATGTTTCTGCAACTTCTATTTCGATTATAGCCGTTTCGTTTTTATTGAGCGTTTTTTCCCTTGTCATAGATGGAAAGGGAAAGGAATGAATTATTTTGCGGACGGAAATAAAGTAGTTTCAGGATATTTCTTGTCGGCGCGTATGTTTTATAAAGAAAAAATTTGGAAGCTTGATTATGTATGCGCTGAAGGAAAGCGGACAAGTTTCTTATGCGGAGCTTGCATAGAGCGGCAAATTTAAGGATATTTTATAATTAAAGCCCGCCGGCATTTAATAATATGTTGCGGGCTTTTAAAATGTTTTGATTATTTCGGTTTTATGTGGTATAATCTACTGTAGAATTTTTATCAATGGAGAATTATTATATGTTGTGCGACTTTATTTATGAAACGGTTGAAGGCGGTATTGCTATAACTTCATATTCGGGAAATAATCCTATTGTAAATATTCCCCGGGAAATAGACGGGAAAAAAGTTTTGGAAATAGGGGATAATGCTTTCCGGGATAAAAATTTTATTGCCGAGGTAATTTTTCCGCAGGGCATTTCGGCGGTAGGAAATTATGCTTTTTGCAGATGCACGGGGCTGACTGTCATAAATCTTCCGGAGGGGATCAGGGAAGTTGGGGCGCATGCTTTTTATAACTGCCGCAATATAGAGGAAATAACTCTCCCTGACAGTCTTGTGTTTGTAGGAGACGGTTTTATAAAAAACTGTGATAAGATAAATACTGTAAATATTTCCTCGGCAGTAAAGATAAGCCCTGCCGTTATGTCCGTTTTAAGCGAGCTTAAAGAAGAATTTATTTTGAATATTAAAGATAAGAATATAAGCGTTGTATTTCCGCAGTACGACTATGATTTTTTTGTGAACGCTCCGGCTAAACACTGCACTACATACACGGTGGGGGCCGGTTTCAGGTACAGGCAGGCTATTACTGCAAAAGGGATTAATTTCCATGAATACGACGAATCATTTTCAAAGGCAGTGGCTGAAGAAAGAGATGAAACAATTTTCAGGATTATATTTTGTAGGATTTTAAATCCATATGAGTTAGGCGAATATTTCTTGGATAAATATTTGGAGTATTTGAGGGAGAACGTTGAAAAGGCCGTTTTGTATGCTGCAAAAAACAAAGATACAAAGTTTTTGGAGATTATGGCGGATAACGGGGTATTTACGGCGGAAAACATCGACATGGCGGTGTCGGCAGCCGCGGAAAGCGGCGACAGTGAAATATCGGCCTTTGTACTTGATATTAAACTTTCAGGTTTTAAAAAGAAGGTTAAAACATTTGATTTATAGATGAGGTAAAGTATGGCTTCGCAATATGACATTATTGAAAAAATTGACGGCATATGTTCTAATATACTGTTTTCCGTCAAAACAAAGCTTTATATGGATATGAAATTTTTATCTATGGCATTTGACGGGCTTAGTTTCGCTATGAGCGGCGATACGGGATGCGTAGGTACGGATGGGTATTATCTTTATTATTCGCCGGTATATTTAATGGAGGGATATAAAAGCATGCCCCAATGGCTTGAAAGAGCTTATGTACACATGATTATGCACTGTCTTTTTAAGCATCTTGTAAATATTGGGGAAAGGGATGAAAGAATTTGGAATTTATGCTGCGATATTGCCGTTGAATACGTTATCGACAGCCTTTCTGTTAGGAGCCTTCAAAGAAGGCAGAACGCTTTAAGGCGTGTGGTATATTCAGATATTAAGGGAAAACTGAAAGTTCCCACAGCAGAAGGGATATACGGCCTTATTGTCGGAAATGAGATAAAGTTTGAAAGCCTTGAAAAGCTGGAGGAAGAATTTTTTGTAGACGACCATAGTTTTTGGAGAAGATATTCGGAAACCGAGATGCCGGAAAACGGCTCCGGAAGCGATGATAAAGGCGAAAACGGAGACGACGGCGGCAGCGGTGAGGATGACGGCAAAAACGGGAATGGCAGTGGAAACGGCGACGGGAACAGTTCAAGGCTGGACCCTGAAAAGTTTAAAGACAAATGGCAGAATATAAGTCAAAAAACGGAAACCGAAATGGACACTTTCTCAAGGGGACAAAGCAGTGAAACCGGCGAACTTTCTGAATTTTTAAGGATTGAAAACCGACAAAGATATGATTACAGGGAGTTTTTAAGGAAGTTTTCGGTAAGGCGCGAAATTATGCAGCTTGATATGGACAGCTACGACTATATATATTATACTTATGGGCTTAGAGTGTATGGAAATATGCCGCTTATTGAGAGCCTGGAATACAGCGACGCCAAAAAAGTGGAAGAATTTGTTATTGTTATAGATACTTCGGCTTCTTGCGAAAGGGAACTTGTACGCATTTTTCTTGAAGAAACGTATTCTATATTAAAGGACAACGAAAGCTTTTTCAGGAAAATAAATATCCATATTATACAGTGCGACAGCCGTGTACAGGAAGACAGGATTATTGTATGCAGGGAAGATTTTGAACAGTATATGGAAAATTTTGAAATTAAGGGGCGCGGCGGTACAGATTTCAGGGCGGCGTTTGACTATGTCAATAAACTTTGCGAAGAGAAGAAAATTAACGAGCTTAAAGGCTTAATATATTTTACAGACGGGTTTGGGACATACCCGGACAAGACGCCTCCTTATGAAACGGCATTTGTATTTGTGAATGATAATTTTGACGATACGGGGGTTCCGCCGTGGGCAATAGAAATTATACTTAATAAAGATGAAATATATGAACTTGGAGGAAATAAGTTTTGAATATAAAAAGGGCGAAAGAAGAAATTAAAGACGCGATTGAAAGTTATTTATTAAAAGACGAATTCGGCGATTACATGATACCGTTGGAAAGCCAGAGGCCCGTGCTTCTGATAGGGCCTCCGGGAATAGGCAAAACGGCGGTTATGAAACAGATTTCGGAAGAAATGGGAATCGGCCTTGTAGCATATACAATAACGCATCATACAAGGCAAAGTGCGATAGGGCTCCCTTTTATTGAAGAAAAAATGTACGGCGGCAAAAAATATTCGGTAACGGAATATACCATGAGCGAGATTATTGCATCCGTATATGAAAAAATCGAAGAAACGGGCATAAAAGAAGGAATTTTATTTATTGATGAAATAAACTGCGCTTCTGAAACATTGGCGCCGGCAATGCTCCAGTTTCTACAATATAAGACTTTCGGAAGCCACAGGGTTCCTGAAGGGTGGATAATTGCAGCCGCCGGAAATCCTCCGCAGTACAATAAAAGCGTAAGGGAATTTGACGTAGTTACCCTGGACAGGGTGAAAAAAATTGAAGTTGACGTTGATTATGCCGTTTGGCGGGAATATGCTGTCTTTATGGATATACACAATGCGGTTTTATCTTACCTGGATATAAGGAAGGAGAACTTCTACAGCATTAAAAATACGGCGGACGGGAAAATATTTACAACTGCCCGCGGCTGGGAAGATCTTTCTAAAATAATATACGTTTATGAAAAGCTTAATAAAAAAGTTGATTTGGGCGTTGTTTACCAATACCTTCAGGATATGAAAATCGCAAAAGATTTTGCCGCTTATTTGGAACTTTATTATAAATATAAAGAAGAATATTCAATAAGGGATATTTTAAACGGAAACTTTAAAAAAGAATATATAGACCGTCTTAGGGTAGCGCCGTTTGATGAAAAAATAGGCGTGATAAGCCTTTTGCTGGGAGCGCTTAATATAAGTTTTAAAGAGGCTGACAAGGCAGACGTTTTTGTCACTGGGCTTCATGGCGTTTTAAAGGAAATGAAGGGAATATTTGAAGGAAACGGAGCTTTTCCGAAAGATGTTATAAGCGATATGGTTTCTTTAAGGGAGAAGAAGCTGCGGGCTAAAAAGGCGGCTTCTATCATCAACAAAAAAGACGAACATTTAGAACTTGGAATTATAAATAAACTTTCTTCATATGCCCATGAAGTTGAAAAAGCCGGAATCGTTAACTGCGGCGACGGATTTGAGTTTATAAAAAAACTTTTTGAAAATGAAGTTGAAAACAGGAGCGAAATAATTGACAGGACCTCGGAGGAACTTGAAAACGCTTTTGAATTTATGGAAAAGGCATTTGGGGAAAGTCAGGAAATGGTTATATTCGTTACTGAACTTAACAGCGGATATTACAGCATTAAATTTATTAATGACAACGGAAGTGTAAAATTCTACCAATATAATAAAAATCTTCTTTATAAACAGCAGCAGAAGGCTATCATAAATGAAATAGACGAGCTTAACAGCCTTATACACAGCAGGCAGAAAGGCGAATAATATGAAGCTCAAAGTTTTGCCGCAGGAATTTTCAATATGCCGTGTTGAAGATATCGGAGATATAGACTATAACGGCAGGTTTATTTTTATAAACAAGACGGATAAAGAAATATCGGTTGTTTGCGAAAGCGGCAAATTGCCGCAAGCGGTTGTTGAATGTAAAATCGGCTGGAAAGCTATTGTGACGGATGAAAAGCATACCAATGGAACGAAGATGGCGTCTGCTGAAATTTCCGGTATTTTAAGCGGAAGAGATATTGGCGTTTTTATTGTATCGACTTACAGCGAGGATTATATATTTGTTAAAACGGCTGATACTCCAAAAGCTATTATAACCCTTTCTGCAATGGGATACGAATTTATGTGACATAAACGGCGTTTAAAATATAGGCTGTGTTAATTCAAGCATAATGGCCTTATGTTTAACGCCGTTTTTATTTTCCAACGCGTGCATTTGGTTTAAAACGGGATTTGCATTATGTCGGTTAAGTTTTCTTATAACATGATACACTGCATAAAACTGCGCATATCAAGCCTTAAATATAAAAATTATAAGATTTAAGGCTGAAAATGCTATGCGGCTTCAAACTGAAGCAAACAGGATTTATTTAAAATGCCAGTATAACAAAACAACATTTAACTGCCCCTTAATTATGCGCGGCATAAAAACGATTCTTTACATAATTTAAAGTAAATGGCCGATGCGCCGTGATATGAAGGGCGGAATAGATATGGGCTTGCGAATCGGCAAACTTGAAGGATTGATTGTAAACGACGACATATTCTTTCTGCCGGAACGGGGTATTGCGAAAAAATTTTAAAGTTTGATATTGTATTTATTTGCTATTGGTGAAAAAGTAATGTATAATTATAACGATTGAGTTTTCGGGGGAGTTACAAAGGAGATAACAAGATGGGCATTTTTAATTTATTTGGTTTTGGTGAAAGTATAGGCATTGACCTTGGCACGGCAACTGTGCTGGTGCACATTAAGGGTCAGGGAATTGTTATAAGGGAACCTGCTGTAGTTACGATTGATAAAAATACAAATACAATACTTGCCGTCGGCGAAGACGCAAGGAAAATGATGGGAAAAACGCCGGGGAATATTGTTGCGATCAGGCCTCTCAGGGAAGGCGTTATTTCCGATTATGAAGTAACCGAAAGAATGCTTAAATATTTTATAGAAAAAGCTATCGGAAAGCATCCGTTTATGAAGCCTACTATTGCGGTATGTGTGCCGAGCGCCGTTACTGCCGTTGAAAGAAGGGCGGTTGAGGATGCGGCAAGACAGGCCGGCGCCCGGAAAGTATATATTATTGAGGAGCCTATAGCGGCGGCCATAGGAGCGGGCATTGATATTTCAAGGGCGTGCGGAAGCATGGTTGTGGATATTGGCGGAGGAACGACGGATATTGCGGTAATTTCCCTTGGGGGCACTGTTGTAAGCACTTCGCTTAAAGTTGCCGGGGATAATTTCGACGACGCTATTATCAGATATATGAGGAAAAAGCATAACGTTCTCATTGGAGAAAGAAGCGCCGAACAGTTGAAAATAAATATCGGAACGGCGTTTGAGAGGACAATGTCGGTTTCAATGGATATAAGAGGAAGGAATCTTATAACGGGACTCCCTAAAAATATAACAGTCAACAGTGAAGAAATGCTTGAAGCCCTTTCGGAATCCGTTATGGCTATAACGGAGGCGGTGCACACTGTGCTTGAAAAAACTCCGCCTGAACTTGCCGCCGACATTTCAGACAGAGGGATTGTAATGACCGGCGGCGGAAGTCTGCTTTACGGCTTAGACAAGCTTATCTCAAGCAGAACGGGCATTAATACCATTATTGCAGAGGATGCAGTCAGCTGCGTTGCAATAGGCACGGGCAAGTATATAGAGTTTATTGACGGCGGGGAAGGTTCCGACAACGGCAAAAAAGGCGCAAAGAAGAAAGAACTTGTATAATATTACTTAATAGAACGAATTTTTTATATATTTGATAAAAAGTTTTATTTTTAAAGGCAAAAAATGAAACGTATTAGTTGATTTTAAAAAAAGTGATAACAAAAACTATGATTTTTGAACTAAAAATACCGTATGGAAATAATTTATATTAAAAAATATATGGTATTTTAGATTAAAAGTTCGGTTTTTAAATTATGCCTGCAAAATGAATTATATTGACAATGCACAGATTTATTGATAGAATAGAAAAAACTTAATAAGGATTGCTTATCAAGAGTGGTTGAGGGACAGGGCCCTATGACACCCGGCAACCGGCATTTAAAAATGCATCGGTGCCAATTCCCGCGCTGAAAATGGCGAGAGATGAGTTTTTTGGATATATGCTCGCAGAATGCCATGTTCTGCGGGCTTTGTTTTTTAACGGGATTTGATATATCAGAATTTTATAACTAGACATTTATTCCCGAAACTTCTGAAATCGGTATGATACTGTTTCAGCGGATTTGAAGTTATAACATGTATTTATTAATTATTTAAGGAGGAGAAAAATGAGTAAAAGACTATTTACTTCCGAATCGGTTACAGAGGGGCATCCGGATAAAATATGCGATCAGATTTCAGACGCTATTTTGGACGCTATACTTGCGCAGGACAAAAATGCAAGGGTTGCATGCGAAACAACTGCAAACACAGGCATGATTTACGTTATGGGCGAAATAACTACGAACTGTTATGTTGATATTGAGAATATTGTGCGCGATACTGTGAGAGAAATTGGATATACAAGGGCGAAATACGGTTTTGACGCCGATTTGTGCGCTGTGCTTACGTCACTTAAAGGACAGTCGCCCGATATTGCAATGGGAGTTGACAATGAAGGCGCCGGGGATCAGGGAATGATGTTTGGATTTGCCTGCAATGAAACGGAAGAATATATGCCGATGCCTATTTCGCTTGCGCATAAGCTTACGAGAAGGCTTGCCGAGGTACGCAAAAACGGCACGCTTGAATATTTGCGTCCCGATGGGAAAAGCCAGGTTACGGTTGAATATATAGACGATAAACCTGTAAGAGTTGACACGGTTGTTATTTCAACACAGCATGCCCCCGACGTAGATCAGGAGTCTATCAGGCATGATATTATTAACGAGGTTATTAAAGCAGTTATTCCGTCGGAACTTCTTGACGAAAATACAAAATATTTTATAAATCCAACAGGCCGTTTTGTAATCGGAGGCCCGCAGGGCGACAGCGGCCTGACAGGAAGGAAAATTATTGTAGACACATACGGAGGGTATGCAAGCCATGGCGGCGGAGCTTTCTCCGGCAAGGATCCTACAAAAGTTGACCGTTCCGCCTGCTATGCGGCGCGCCATGTTGCGAAAAATATTGTTGCAAGCGGGATCGCAGACAAGTGTGAAATTGAGCTTGCGTATGCTATCGGCGTAGCGGAACCTGTAAGCATACTTGTTAATACATTCGGAAGCGGAAAAGTTCCTGATGAAAAGCTTGAGGAAATTGTTAAAAATAATTTTGATCTCACGCCGTCGGGAATTATAGCGAGGTTTGATTTGAAAAGGCCTATATATAAGCAGACTGCCGCATACGGACATTTCGGAAGGAACGATCTCGATCTTCCGTGGGAAAAGCTTGATATGATTGAAGTGTTTAAACAATATCTGAATTAAATTTTAAAATTTACGGGAGGCTCCGGTTTGAGAATAATTTGTATCAGGGATATGCCGGCGTTGATTGATAATGCGGCGGAATGGTTTGCAGACAAATGGGGCATACCTATACGGGAATATTCTGAAAGCATGCATGAAAGTATGACGGAAGCAAGCCATATACCGCAATGGTATATTGTTCTGCACAAAAATAAAATAATTGCCGGAGCCGGTGTTATAGAAAACGATTTTCACAGCCGCAAGGATTTAACGCCGAATTTATGCGCTCTTTATGTTGAAGAAGAGTTCCGTAAAAAAGGCGTCGCCAGACGTATATTGGATTTTGCAAGGAAAGATATGGCTAATTTCGGTTTTTCAGATATATACTTAATTACAGACCACACGAACTTTTATGAAAAATGCGGATGGAAGTTTCTAACAACGGCTTATGACGATGAAGGCCGCAAGGTTAGGGTGTATCAGGCATATGCAAAGCCATAAAGAATTACCTTATATAGGGAATATTGTTGTAAAATTAAATATAAAAATAATAAAAACCCGCTGTATTATAATTTGCATACGGCGGGTTTTGTTTTTGTATGATGATTAGAATTTATTCGATTAAGTTTTAATAGCGTCGGTTTCCAAAAGTTCGCGTGGTTTTAACGGGCAAAAGCGGCGTAAAAGCCGTGTTAAAGCCGTTTGCCATAGGGCTTTTGTTGCGCTTGCGCATCTTTGCTTTGTTCTTACGCCGCTTCTTGCGGTTAAAACTTTCTGATCTCAAAAATAAAAATTTTTGTTCTTCAAGGCGCATACCCACAGGAGCAGCGGTTCTATGGCAAGCGTATGCAACGCCGAAGGGCGGAAAATTTTTATTGTGAGGCTGGGCGGCCATATAAACCGAAGCTAGATTCATTGTACCAATGGTTTATACGGTTGAGGACGCCCAAAACACTTGACGCAGCTTTGACTGTGCCTGCATGCTTTTTCCTTTCTCTTAAACCGATTATGCCGTCATCAACTTTTTGACTCCACATGTGGGAATTTGTTTGTTGTTCAAGGCGTAAATGAGCAGCCGTTTTACCAAGAGGTAATGGCGCGAACCGCGGTAGAGCCGCGGCGCGCAGCGTTTTCCGAAGGAAAATTCGAGAGTTCATAGGCAAGTGTTTGCAACGCCGATGAACAGAAGAATTTACCGTATAGAGCGTATATACCCTTGTACATTGAAGCTAAAAATACTTTAGGAATATAAAGCATAAAATACTTATTTTGCAGGACTTATCTGATGCACATTGTAATTTGCATTTGATGTAAATTTATTTAGGTTAAATTTCTTTCTCCATTTGAACGAGGAGGTTTTCAAACACTTTCATTGCATTTTCAAACGGTTCGCATGTCGTCATGTCTACCCCGGCGCCTTTAAGGAGATCAATAGAATATTCGCTGTTTCCCTTTGAAAGAAAATCAAGATATTTTTCAACGGCAGGCTGGCCCTCGTTTAATATTTTCCTTGACAGGGCGATTGCGGCGCTGTAGCCTGTCGCATACTGATAAACGTAAAAAGCATTATAAAAATGAGGAATCCTTGCCCACTCCAAATCAATACGGCTGTCAATAACTATATTGTTTCCGAAATACTGTTTGTTCAAGTCGCGGTAAATGCCGCAAAGGCCGTCGCATGTGAGAGGTTCGCCTTTTTCAACCATTTCATGCGCAATTTTCTCAAATTCCGCAAACATTGTCTGACGGAAAAATGTGCTTTTAAACTGTTCAAGGAAATAGTTTATAAGATATAGGCGCGCTGTTTTATCTGTTGTCGTTTTCAGCATGTGTTCCATTAAGAGAGCTTCATTGCAGGTTGAAGCTACTTCGGCAACAAATATCTTGTGGCCGGAATAGATATAAGGCTGTTTTTTCCATGTGAAATAACTGTGAAGGGCGTGCCCCATTTCATGCGCAACGGTGAACATGCTGTTTATATTATCCGCATGGTTTAACAAAACATAGGGATGGCCAGAAAAGGTGCCCCATGAATATGCGCCTCCGCGTTTGCCTTCGTTTTCGTAAATATCAATCCAACCGCCGTCAAACCCTTCTTTTAAAGCGCCGACATATTTGTTTCCAAGAACTCCGAGCGCCTCCGTTACTTTTTCTTTTGCGTCTTCATAACTGATTTTTATATCGGCGTCTGCAACAAGAGGGGCGTAAATATCATACATATGCAGTTCTTCAACGTTAAGCAGCTTTTTTCTAATATCTACGTAACGGTGCATAAGAGGCAGATATTTATGAACCGATTTGACAAGGTTATCGTATACTTCCGTAGGTATGTTATCATCGTCAAGGGCCATTTCCAAAGCTGAGTTATAATTTCGTATCTTTGCATAAAATACGTCTTTTTTTACGCTTGAATAATATGTCTGCGCGAGCGTATTTTTTTGTTTTGCATAAGTGTCGTAAAGGGCTTCAAAAGCAGCTTTGCGCACAGATACGTTGTTATTTTCCATTAAAAGGGTATACCTCCCTTTTGTGAGGGGAATTTCTTTGCCGTTTTCCGATTTAATAGATGGGAATTTAATATCCGCATCGTTAATCATGGCAAATATATCTTGAGCTGAGTTGGAAAATTCTTCGGTTTTGGCAAGTATAGCTTCCTCTTTTGGCGAAAGGACATGGCTGTTTTTCCTGGTTATATTCTCTAAAAAGTGGGAATATAATTTCAGTCCGGGAGTTTCGGATTTAAACTTTTCAATCATGTCCGTAGGTATATTTGTAATTTCGGGAACTATAAAGGCAGTATAACTCATATATTTGACAACGAGCATTTCAGCTTTGTTGCTTTGGGATTGGTAAAAAGAATTTGTACTGTCCTGATGCAGACGCATGTTTGAATAAACATATAATTTATCAAGCACAGTTGATATTTCGTCGGAAGTTTCAAGACATTCTAAAAGATTTTGCCCGTTTTGTGAAATTCTGCCCTCAAATTCCCCAAGTTTAGGAATCTTCGATGAAATTTCATTATATGTTTTTTCCCAAAGCTCATCCGTTTGAAAAAGGTGTTCCAATTTCCATTTGTATTGTTCCTGTATTTCATCACGTTTTAATACTTTTTCCGATGACATAAATACGCTCCTTTTGAAAATATATTTGTAATTTAATTTATAAATACAGTGTATTATAAAAAAGTATATCATGTTTTTTCTTGTAATGCCAATTATTTCATAGTATTATAAATATAACAGGTGTTCAATAGTATGTTGTGGGAGGAAAAAATGATGAGCGAAAACTGTCCCCTTAAAGTGCTTTTAGTTTCAAGCGAGGTAGCGCCTTTTGCGAAATCTGGAGGTCTTGGCGACGTTGCCGGTTCGCTGCCCAAGGCCCTTAAAAAAGAAAATATTGACATAAGAGTAGTTTTGCCAAAATATAAAACAATTAAAACAGAACATTTTATCGGAGTAAAGTTTTTGGGCGATTTCAACGTTTCTCTTTCATGGCGCAATCAAAAAGCCGGGATACTTGAAAAAGCCGGAGAAGTTCCAACATATTTTATTGAAAACGATTATTATTTCGGACGCGACGGATACTATGGATACGACGACGACAACGAGCGGTTTGCTTTCTTCTGCAAGGCCGTGCTTGATATGATGAATTATATCGGTTTCTATCCCGACATAATCCACTGCAATGACTGGCAGACAGGCCCGATTCCCATGCTTTTGAATGAAAATTATAAGAAATTTGTGTTTTATAAAGATATAAAAACGCTTTTTACAATCCACAACCTTCAATATCAGGGGAGATTTGCAAGGGAAAGCATTGAGATGTTCGACGTTCCGGATTCGTGCTTTTACAATATGGAATTTTACGGGCAGATTAGTTTCATGAAAGCGGGCCTTATGTATGCCGATATGATAAGTACCGTAAGCAGGACATATGCCGAGGAAATTAAAACATTCCAGTACGGATATGGAATGGACGGAATTTTAAGATACAGAAGCGACAGGCTGTGCGGAATTTTAAACGGCATCGACTTTGAAAAAAACGATCCCGAAACCGATAGAAGGATCGAATATAATTACGGTTTGGATACCCTTGAAATAAAAAAGAAAAATAAGCGGGCGCTTCAAAAACAGCTTGGCCTTGAAGAAAGAGACGTGCCTGTTATAAGCGTAATATCGCGTTTGGCAGATCAAAAAGGGTTTGATCTTGTGGCTTGGATTTCAGAGCAGATGCTTAATTATGATATACAGTTTATTATATTGGGAACTGGGGAAAGAAGGCTTGAAGACTTTTTCAGGACTCTTGAATGGCGGTATCCGAAAAGGGTAAGCGCAAATATTCTTTTTGACGATACCCTTGCACAGAGGATATACGCGTCAAGCGATATGTTTATGATGCCATCCCTTTTTGAACCGTGCGGGCTTGGACAAATGTTCAGCCTGCGTTACGGTACTGTGCCGATAGTGAGGAAAACAGGCGGGCTTTCGGACACCGTAAGCCATTATAATGCCGAAAAAGGAGAGGGAAACGGGTTTGTATTTGAACACTATACCGCCGACGGGCTTATGTGGGCTGTAAAAGAGGCACTGTCAGTTTATGATAAAGGTTGGGACGAATGGAAACTCGTTGTCAAAAATGCAATGCTTTCGGATAATTCATGGACGAATTCGGCAAAGGAATATAAATCTTTGTACAATAAAATAAAAACTATGTAATGGATATGAAGCCTCTGTTCCTTCCGGAAATGGAGGCTTTTGCCGTATTTTAGGAATAAATTAAGAATTTCTCATGAAATAAGCATTAGACTTTTAAGCCCCTGTGTAATATAATTATCTGACCGGATACAAAAGTTTGGAGGAGATATTTTTGGGATTCCATGGAGGAGAAGATGGATACGACAGAAATTTTAAAGTTATCAAGACAGGGGATTTGGATAATTCAAATACAGAAAATGGCAAGAAAGGGAATAAAGGCAAATTTGCGGCGGCGGCCGTATTAGTTATCATAATAGGCGCCGTTTCATATTTATACAAAGACAACATTAAGGAATTTGCCGCTTACATACCGATTGTTTCGGAAACTTTCAGTAAAGACGAAGCGGAAAAGGCTGTTGAAATGGATATAGAAAGCGGAAGCAAATCGTCATTTGTGGGATATGGAAACGAATACTTATATGTGACAAAAGACGGAGTTAAATTTTTTGACGCAAATAATACTCAAAAATGGAATTACACATACACAATGTCATCGCCGGTAACTGTAAACAACGGGAATTACACGGCAGTTGCAGAGTCGCAGGGGCGTGTAATAAGAATGTATAATGAAACGGGTGAAATATACACGGTACAGCCTGACGGGGCGGTTTTCCGTTTTTCCATAAACAACAGCGGGAGTCTGGCGGCTATTATAAAGTCTGAACCGGGATATAAAATACTTGTGTATAACGAAACGGGACAGCTTTTAATGGAAAGGTTTGAACAAGATGAGGGCGTTTACCCAATAGCTTTGGATATTTCGGGCGACGGCAGAATTTTGGCCGTCAGCTATCTTGACACAACGGGAATTGAAATGGTTTCAAAGATACTTCTGTTTTACACAAATAAAGAAGACAATAAAAATACGGAATCCGGCGACTTTTTTGGCTCTATTGAAAAAGAAGGCTGTGTTGTGCCGTCTGTTAAATATATGGAAAACGGATCGTTTGCCGCAGTGGGCGACAATATAATTTTCAGCATCAATTTGCAGTGTGAAGAAGAGTGGACTGTTGATTTAAACAACGAACTTAAAGGAGTAGCGTTCGGAAACGGAAAACATATGGCGTTGGCGCTGGGGGACGAATTTGCCGGGGAAGAAGGCGTAAATTCAAATACGGTTGAAATTATAAACAGTTCGGGGAAAGTTACGGGAAGTTATGACATGGGCGTGCCGATTACATATATAAGCGCGTATGAAAACGGCGTTGTAATCGGAGGCAACAAAAATTTTGTGTGTTTGAATTACAACGGAGGAGTTCAATGGGAATATACGGCAACATATGACGTTAAAGATATAATATTAATGGATAATGCCAAAAATGTGATTTTGGTTGGAAATAATAAAGCGGAATTTATGAAAATGAATTAACGGCAGAAGTGGGTGGCATATAGTTGGAGTTTTTAAACGGTTTAGATATTTTTGTTATAATCATAATTTGTATTTTTGTTTTAACCGGCGCGCACAGAGGATTTATAAAGACATGTTTCGGTTTTCTGCCTGTTATAGCCAGCCTTATAGCGGCCAATGAACTGTATCCTGCCGTAAGCAAGTTTTTGCGGGGGACGGCTTTATATACAAATCTTTCTGAAAAAGTGGCCGAAACTTTGGATCTGAGCGGCGCGGTACAAAATTTTGTAAATCAAAGTGAAAGCGGTATTATTGAAAGCCTTAAACTGCCTGATTTTTTTAAAACGTCAATGCTTGAAAACAATAATCCCGTAGTTTATCAAATATTGGGCGTTCAAAATCTTCAGGACTATATTTCTGGGTATGTGGCGAATATATGTATAAATGTTATATCGATTATCGGAGTTTATATAGTTGTCTTTATTGCGGTTAAAATTATACTGTCGACCTTAAATCTTGTTGCAAAACTTCCCGGAATAAGCTTTTTAAATAAAACCGGCGGGGCGGCCGCGGGGATGGCGGAAGGTATTGTTTTGATGTGGATTTTAGGGATTATACTTGTATTTTTTTATTCAAGCCCCAATTTTGCACCATTTTTTGAACTGTTGGAACAAAGTAAATTAGCTTTGTTTTTATATAACAACAATTTGCTGCTATTTATGATTTTAAAAATTTTTGCATAAAATATGATATGGCCTTAAAAAAATTGATACCGGAAAATGGCGTAAATTAAGGGTTTTTAGACGCTAAATATTTTGTTTGCTGAAAAAATTAAAAAAATTTAAAAAAAGGTGTTGACATTTTCAGGGTATCATGTTAGTATATTCAAGCAGTCGTGATGAACGGCTGAAACAAAGAAACTGTACCTTGAAAACTGAATAAAGTATAAACGAGTCAAGAGATTCTGAGAGCAGAGATGTTCAAAGGATCGACAATCGAGAAAAGCAAAGTAAGTAGTAAAGCAAAAGAAGCCGAGTAAGCGGAAG